>JAWXAN010000056.1 GCA_034439475.1 Candidatus Zixiibacteriota bacterium | reverse complement strand
GGCTTCGTTGACGTTAAGGGTGCGACCCTTCATTTCAGTGCCGTTGAGGCCGCTGATCGCTTTCATGGCTTCTTCTTTTGAAGGCATTTCGACAAAGCCGAAACCCTTCGATTCGCCGCTGAATTTGTCTTTGATGATGTTGGCGGTTGCCACTTCACCAAAGGCTTCGAATGCCTGTCTCAGTTCGTCTTCACTGGCTGCGTGAGGCAGATTTCCTACGTAGATGTTCATTCTACTCTCCAAAAATGAGTTGATACCAAAGCAAACCGACCATTCGATCTGCTGTCCCACCGATTTCGGTCGGACTACTTACACTTGTTTTGCCGGACACACGCCAGTCCTGTCTACCACGACCATCGTAAAAACCGACTACTATCTTCTACAATCATACTCGATTGTAAAATAAATCTTAATTTGCTCGCCTGATATTTTCTTGAGGTTTCCCTTTTGATTACCACAGTAGAGATAAAGACATGCGGAATTATAGTACATGGCAGAAAAGATGCAAGTAAAAAATGAGGTTTTACTGTAAATTGTTGACATTCAACGTGATAAAGTATATAATAAGGGGTCGAAGGTACTAAACGGCCTGGCTTTGCTGGACAGCAAACACAAATTGTCCATGAAGTTGCCACTTACTACGCATTCGATTTCTTGCCATGAATACAAAGCATGTCTGCTTTTGTATGATAAAATTGACTGAGCGTGAAATTATATGCAAACATGCCATCAGAAATAGATTCGTTACATCCGAAGGATCGTCAATTATGAGAAACGGGTATTGTCGTTGTGCGCGTACACTATTATGTGCTGTCTTCATCGTGGTTCTCACCGTATTGTCTGTTCAGTCACAAAGTGTTAATATGACGCAAATAGCAAGAGTTCCGGGTGGGTTGCGCTCGGTCTGGGGTTACACCGACAGCTTGGGTCGTGAATATGCGCTCGCCTGTGCGGGGAATGCCCTCAAGATTGTCGATGTCACTGTTCCCGCATCTCCCGTTGTAGTCGTCTCGGTACCGACTGTCGGTAATGATCTCAAAGAAGTCAAAACAACCGGGCGCTATGCTTATGTTGTCAACCAAACCGGGGCGTTACAGATTGTTGACTTGGCATATCTACCCGATTCGGCGAAAACGGTTGCGACCTATTCATCTCCGACTGTGCCGGGACAGCATACAATTTGGATCGATGGCTCGTATGCCTATCTCGGAATGAACGGCGCGGGAATTCGCGACTACCGTATATTAGACATAAGCGATCCGCTCGCGCCATTCGAAGTCAGTGGAACTCGTCATCCAAGCGCTGTCTGCGGGGCTTTTGCCGACGCTCATGATTCCTATGTTGTCGGAGACATTGCCTATGTGGCCAATCTTACCTCGGGCTTCATGGTGCTCGATATTTCCGACCGGAGCAGTCCGACAATACTCAGCCTTGTCCCGTATCGAGGGGCAACGACACACAGCATGCGTACTACGGCCGACGGCAAATATCTCTTCACAACCGATGAATTGACCGATGGCCATCTCCATGTTTGGGATGTACAGGATCCGACACATGTGATCCATGTAGCAGAATATCCGCTCACCGGCACATTCATCCATAATGTCTTTCTTAAAGGTCCCTGGCTGTTTACATCATATTACAATAAAGGGCTGATCGTATTCGATGTCACCGACCCGACCATTCCGGTCATGGTCGGACGCAACGACACTTATTTTCATGGAACTGGCACTCAGAGCAACTGCTGGGATGTCTATCCCTATTTTGTTTCGGGGACAATTGTAACATCGGACATCAGCAATGGCTTGGTGACAATGACTTTTAACGACAATCGCGCCGGATATGTGGAAGGAATTATCGCAGATGATATTTCCAGTGTTCCGATTTCAGAAGCGGTCATAACATGGACTGACCTAGTTACAGGGCTTGGACAAACAGTTCTCTCAAAACCTGATGGGTCATATAAACTCGGGTTTGCGCCCGGCACTTTCACCATTACGATCTCACGAGCGGGGTATCAGACGGCAAATATTCAGCAGACTATTTCCCCGATGGTCATAAATAATCTTCCAATTTTACTCGCGCGGGTGGCAGGCGGAACGCTTGCCGGTAGTGTAAGCGGAGCAAACATCAGTATTCCAACTCGACTCTCTCTTTCTCCGAATGTAGGCGGGGAGATTGTCGCCGACTCAAATGGAAATTTCAGCTTTGGCCATCTTCCGGCTGGAACATATACCCTCTATGCCGGTGCTTGGGGTAGAAAAAGCATCGATTCAATTATCACAATTTCAAGTGGTACGGACACAAGCATCACGCTCACTCTGGCTGTCGGCTATCAGGACAATTTCGAGCTCGATTTGGGTTGGGATACAAAAGACCCTGCTGACTCGGCTGTTGGAGGGCTGTGGGAACGTGTCGATCCGGTTGGAACATCTTCGGGCGGCCCGGTGCAACCCGAAAATGATGCTGGAGCAGGCGGCGATACCAAATGCTATGTCACCGGCCAAGCACTCATAGGCGATGGCGCACAAGCCTCAGATGTCGATTATGGAACAGTGACGCTTATTTCGCCGGTCATGGACCTCACCCAAATGAGCGACCCGCAGATTTCATATCAACGGTGGTATGCGAGCCAAAATTCAGATACCTGGACAGTTTTATTGTCATCAGATTCAGGACAGAACTGGTTTATGCTCGAAAACACGTCGACCCACAATCCCATGTGGCAGACATTTTCATTTCGGGTATTGAACCATACTTCCATAACCAATAAAACTCTTGTCCGGTTTGTAGCCAGAGACAACTGTATTTCTTCCACAAACGAAGCGGGCGTTGATAACTTTAGTGTTGTAGATCTCAATCCCTGCGCCGCAGATTCACTCAATGATCAGGACGGTGATGGTCTGTGCGCAAATTTTGACAACTGCCCTGGTTTTGTAAATGCCGATCAGCTTGACACCGACAACGATGGCGTGGGAGATGTATGCGATGCCTGTATTACAGACCCGGTGAATGATGATGACGGTGACGGTCTATGCGGACTTGTTGACAACTGTGATTCCGTTGCAAATCCGCTCCAGGAGGATATTAACAACAATGGTGTTGGCGATGCCTGCGAAGGCTGTTGTTTGTTTGCGACTGGCAATGTGGATTGTGATACTAGCGAAACGACTGATATTTCCGATTTGACAGCGCTTATCGACCACCTCTTCATCAGTTTGAATCCTCTTTGTTGCGCTGGCAAAGCGAATGTCGACGGTAATCCCTCACAATCAGTGGATATTTCGGATTTGACAGCGCTCATCGATCATCTTTTCATAACGCTCCTGCCGACTTCTCCGTGCGGAGGGTAGGCGCCTATAGTTCAGTTAGGCGTAACCCTTGCGAGGAGCCGCTGTAGTGAACTCAGTTCATTCTTCTTTGGCGCAGGCCAGAGACGGCCTGCACGAAGATTAATAAAGGCGGAACATTAGAAAAACTTCTGCGTTAACCAGCGCGCTTCGATAGCATAAACTGCTCTGCAATGAATCTAACTATGTCCAACGTAAAAGCCAAGATTCGAAAGCACGGCCTGCTATCCGGTCTGCTCACCGCGTTTTTTCTATTCGGCCTTGGATTAATTATTTGGTCGTGGCCTTTGCGGATATACACCGAAGATCGTCTTATTTATGATTTGATGTGGCTCGATGCCTGGGGGCTGTCATTTTGCCTTGCCACGATATTCGTCTGGGTCTCAAAGCTTTCCACAACGACGAAAGTGTATCTGGGCCTGATGTGTCTTTCTCTCTATGGAGTGGTCACTGTTTCTCTGATATTTGACGGGACCGATTTTCCAGATAATAGCTATTGGGGTGACAACAAATTTCGACTTGCGATGATTTTGAAATTTGCCACAGTATCCGCTGTCAAAGACTATTACTACAAAGACCTGCCGTTGTTCTATCCGCCGATCTACTATTGGCTGCTTGCGTTCTTTTCCAAGCTAATGTCAATCGATGCATATAAGATGATGAAAATCGGGAGCCAGTACATTTATCTTTTATCTCCTCCGCTTCTCTTTGTAATGTGGCGCCGCATACTTGATCCTTTTCGAGCATTCCTTGTGGCGGCATTGACGGTTCTCATTTGTTCATCTGACAATCCGCTTCAGTTGTACAGACCGCATGCATTCCTCGGTAATAGTTTTTTTCTGCCGTGGTGGCTGCTATACATAGAGCAAGTAAAGCCAAAGAAAGAAGACTGGAAATTTTATGTTTCGGGAGGATTGATCGGAGCGATTATATTTGCCACGTATTTTTATGCGTTCTTTATTGGAGCGCTTGCAATTGTGGCGCGTTCGACAATTTTTCGAAAATGGTCATTGATAAATCCCCCCACGTTTAGTCTCACCCGCGCATGGGCTATTCTGGCCCTCGGCGCACTCATAAGTTTTCCTTATTGGCTGCCGAGTATGCAGTCTGTGTGGGAATTTGGTTCTGATCGGTCACGAGGTGATTGGCATCACAGCGGTTCGACCGGAATCTCATTTTCATTTTTGTCATTCTCTCTTGTGGGACTTCTGTTTCTTGCAGGCATATTCTATGGCATCAAGCGCCGCCGCACTTCCCTCAATCGGGGGCTTCTAGTCCTCCTCGCTGCTGTGCCTATATATTTTCTGATTGGATCGGTGTTGGGAGCGCTCGACCATCCTATCAATTTGATTAAATCACAGGATTTTCTCCAGTTTTTAGCAGCTCCTCTGATTGGATTGTGGGTTGCTGCCATGATTCGAGCTGACCGGTTCCGGATAAAAGCCCGATTTATTGTGCCCGCTGCTGTCGTAGTATTGTTGGTTGTACTGGTGAGCCGGTTCGGAAATCATATTCGCGAAGTGTCGGTTAAAACAGCTCGAACAGCGCAAGTGCAGACATGGAATACAGATCCCGATGAAATGAGGCAACGAGCGGGCTCTGTTTTTCTGAGCGGTCATGAGGAGTTTTTTGTCTTTTATCCGGTTTATACATTCATATCAATTAACGAAGTTTACTCTCATCCGGCAGCGCGATTTATTCAACGTTATGAACTGCTCTATCTGACGCAGTTTATCAGCGATCCTTATCTTTTCAATATTGTCCTTCGCCATAATAAATATGACGCGGTTGATTATTTCATGCCTCGCAAAGTCAATGATCAACTCGAAGTAACGATCGCGCTCAGCCATTACCCGAATCTTCTTGCTGTCAGAAATCTGCATTATCCACCTGGTTTTCTTTATGATTCAACTTTATTTCGCAAACAGACCGGCGATCTGCTTTTTGAAGTGATGCCGAATGCTGTGTCTCCCGGCTACGACAGCAATTATTATGGTCTTGACGTAACAAAAAACCCGCGTGGCTGGAGCCGGCTCGGTATGATACGGTCATATCTAACCGAAACCGGGCAAAAGTTATGGGATGAGCGTATCGGCATGGCAACTCCTCCTCTGAGCGAAATTGTGAAGCTTGAGCCCGACCACTCATTTGACAATAAAATCCACCTTCTCAGCATGAATATCTACGCCGCGTATGATTCTCTCTATCTGACATCGATAATTCGGATAAATCGCGATCTGCATGAAGATTACAGAGTATTGTTTCATCTATACCCAAAAGATAAATCAGAGCCAATGCTCAATTACGATTTCGCGACCTCTGATTCGACAATCCATTGGCGAACCGGGGATATGAAACTTCTGTCACGAACAATCCCCAAGGCCGCCTGCGATTTCGACTATCATATTGGTTTTTTCAGCAAAGAAGAAGGCGTGATGGGGGATGTGTACGAAGGGGAACATAAGAAGGAATGAACATGTCCTGGTGTTATTGTCCCAAGGAGTAATACGTCTGTCTGCTTGGGCAAGCTTGAAGGCATTCTTGGTAGGGCGGGCCCGTCTTCGAACCCGCCACTTATTTGACCGTAGGTCTCACTTATCTAACAAGACGGGTAAGTGGTGTCAGGCGTCTCAGCCCGACACGTTCAAAGACAGTCAGGCCGAGACGCCTGACTGCACATAAGCCGATTGCAAATAAAAAGACAAGCGTGAGATTGCTTCGCCAGTCGTAATCCGCCGTCCGCTCTCCGCAACGAACTTTCAATGATGGAGTTGGAAATTTGCTGCGAACATTCCCGTTGCGTTTTGGTGGGGCTGGCTTATATTTGCGTCAACATCGCCGAAGTGGTGAAACTGGTAGACGCGCTGCGTTCAGGGCGCAGTACTCGCAAGGGTGTGGGGGTTCGAGTCCCCCCTTCGGCAGATTGATTTTTTTGAGTCCGTCTAACTAATTACTTGACAATGAATTAGATTCGATTATCTTTCCTTCAGAAAGTCGTTGTGTCCAATTTGTGTTCATTGGGAGGTTGCGTGGCAAGGATCTATCAACGTGAAGATATATGGTATCTCGATGTCAGAATCAAAGGACATCGAATCAGAAAACGTGTCGGAACCTCGCGTAAGGTTGCTGAACTCGCACTCAAAGACGCAGAAGTCAAGATCGCCCGTGAAGAGTTTGGATTCACGAAACAAGATATCAAAATTGAAGTCCTAATCGAACGATTTAGGGAATATAACAAGACAAATCATAGGCCAACAACCACTGAGCGCTATGCAGCAGTGACAGACCATCTCAGGCGGTTCGTTGCCGAGAAGCGGCCACATATCGTAGCAGTCTCGCAACTCACGCCAGAGATTATGGAAGCATACAAGACATTTCGACGGGTTTCGCGCATGAATCCGAATGGCAAGCCCGTAAAAGGCGGAACGAGCGTAACGAGCCGCACTCGTGTTGGAGTAAGAGCCCGCACCGTAAATTTTGAACTCGATGCACTGAAGGTTATGTTCAATTTGGCTATCCGCTGGGGATATTTGAGAGATAATCCGCTGCGACTGGTTAAGCCCCTGAAAACCGATGACATGAAGCCTATCAGATTTCTGACCTTAGCAGAGTGTGAACAATTGTTAGATAAGACACCGAACACTTGACCTGCCCCCGTTTGTTGTACTGACCTAGCCCCCAAACCCATTGACTTTGGCTATCGCATGACTAACATTGGAAGTGGTACAACAAACGGGGGCAGGTCAAGTGTGTTGCCGTCTCTCGAAAACTTCAGCTTTAGAACTCTATCAGTTACTGAGCTTGACTGAGGGAAACCAATGCAGAAGGTAGACGGTCACATCTACTACTCGCCGACTGATTTATGCAGGCATTTAGATTGTTCGCATTGGACTACTTTGACTTGTAGTAACCTTGTAACTCCTCTTTCGAAAGACGAGCCATCTGAGGAAGGGAGATTAGTCCAAGCAAAGGGTATTCAGCATGAGAAGCGCTTTCTGGCTGACCTTAAGGCCAAGGGAAAATCCGTATGGGACTTGAGCGACATGGGAGGAACTCACGCCGAACGATTGGCAGCTACAAAGGAAGCAATGGCTGTGGGTCATGAAATAATCTACCAGCCATTTCTCGTGCGTGACGGTTTTGTTGGTCTTGCTGATTTTCTGATTCGCATTGAGTGTCGATCTGAGTTGGGTTCGTATTCATATGAGGCCCTTGACACGAAACTAGCTAGCTATACCAAGCCATTTGTCATCATCCAGCTCTGTCTTTACTCCGAAATGCTACAGACACTTCAAGGCACTATGCCTTGTCACATTCATGTTTACTTGGGAAGTGGCATACAGGAGTCACACTTGGTCAAAGATTTCTTTGAATATTACAAGCATCTAAAGCGGGACTTCCTGAACCATGTCTCGGATCATCGCCAAGCCTATCCTGAGCCATGTGACCACTGCGAGAGGTGTGATTTCCGGACGCTTTGTAATACCAAACGAATTGAGGACGATCATCTCTCTCAAGTTGCAAACATCCGCAAGAGTCAAATCAGAAAGCTGGCAACAGTTGATGTCAGAACCGTTGAAGCATTGGGAACTTCCTCTCATAACCACGTGAAGGGAATAGGTGATCAGACTCTTTCACGCCTGCGTCAACAGTCGCAACTCCAATTACACAAGCGGCACACAGACAAAGACAAATATGAATTACTACCAGACACGAGCGCTACAAAGGGACTGCGTAGCCTGCCTGAACCTGATAAGGGGGACTTGTTCTTTGATATTGAGGGTGACCCGCTTTTTCCTCAGGGGCTGGAATACCTCTTTGGTATATGTCACTCGAAAGGGACTGAAGTCGCGTTTGAGGAGTTTTGGTCCCATAACCATCGGGAGGAGAAACAGTCATTCGAAAAACTGATCACATTCTTCATGGAACGGCTCAAGCGCTTCCCGAAAATGCATATTTATCACTATGCAACGTATGAGGAGACGGCTGTCAAACGGTTGATGTGCAAATATGCCACAATGGAAGCCGAGGTGGATCATCTCTTGCGCGAGAAGGTCTTTGTCGACCTGTTCAAAATCGTTCGGCACTCGCTTCTTATTTCCGAGCCAGCTTACTCGATCAAGAATGTTGAGCGTTTTTATTTGCCCAAGAGAAAGGCCGAAGTAAAAACGGCTTCGGCCAGTATTGTCTATTATGAGAAGTATATTGAGACAGGTGATAACAAATTCCTTGTGTACATACGAGATTATAATTTGGAAGATTGTGTCTCACTTATCGGTTTGCGAGACTGGCTCGGCCAGTTAAAGGCGGGTGCCCCTGAAGTTCCAGTGGAGGCATCACCACCTGTGAGCTTTGCGACTGAGGAGAATCCACTACAGATGCAACTGAAGGAATTTGAAGGGGCACTCCTGACCGGATTACCGGAATCAGAGGCCGACTATACTCTGCAACAGCGATTGGATAGGCTTATCTATGATCTGGCCGATTACTACAGGCGAGAAGCCAAACCAGCATGGTGGAAGAGGTTTTCCCGTCAGACGGCCACGAGCGAAGAATTGATAGAAGATGGCGAATGTATTGGAGGGCTGGAGCTGTCAATGGTGACGCCGCCTTTCCCTGAGAAGAAGTCGACTGTGGTTACCTATATTTCCCCTGAGCAAGAATATAAGTTTCGCGAAGGTGATTCCGGCGACATCGCCGAGGACCTCAGTCCAGCCGGGACAATTGTAAAACTCGACGTAAAAGAGCGGTTTTTGCAACTAAAGCGCGGGAATGCCAAAGGGAATCTTCCGCTCTACCTTGATCTTATACCTCAGGGACCGATAGGTACAGACACTTTAAGAAACTCGTTGTGGTCATTCATAGAGAGTTATATACAGGCGAAAACAGGTGTTGTCTGCCCGCACAGGTCAATTCTTGACCTTTTGGAACGTAAGAAACCAACTATTAAGGGAATTGTATCCGGCGCTCCACTCTATACGAGTGACACCGCTAATCTCAGAGGTTTTCTGGACATTGTGTTGCGAATGGAGAATACGTATTTGTTCATCCAGGGTCCTCCTGGCACAGGAAAGACATATACGGCTTCGCACTTGATTTTAGGACTCATGAAGGAAGCCAAGAAGGTTGGTGTGTCAGCCAATAGCCACAAGGTAATTCATAACCTCCTTACAGCCGTGGAACAGAGAGCTGATGAGAGTGGCTTTACCTTTTGCGGAATTAAGAAAGCGTCTTGGAGTTCTGATGATACTCAGTTCAATGGCAAATACATTAACAATGTCGGTACAGGTGACGATGTGGCAGCGGAGCTTCCTGGTGCCGATCTGGTTGCTGGTACGGTGTGGCTTTTTGCATCGATCGGCGGTCAGCAGCCATTTGACTATCTGTTTATCGATGAGGCCGGACAGTTGTCGCTTGCTCACCTGATTGCCGCTGGGACCGCCGCCAAGAACATCATTCTCGTTGGAGATCAGATGCAATTAGCCCAGCCGACTCAAGGGGTGCATCCTGGAGATTCCGGCAAATCGGCGCTCGAATACTTATTGCAGGGCCGACATACCATACCTCCGGAAGAGGGAATTCTTTTGGAAACAACCTACCGGATGCATCCAAATGTGTGCGGCTTCATCTCTGAAGCAGTGTATGATGGTCGCATCCGGTCGCTGGCCGGATTAGAAAGGCAGGAGTTGCTTACCAATGGTGCCCTGTCTGACAAGCTCCTGCGCACGGGTATCACTTGTAGGTTCGTAAATCATGAAGGGTCTGTTCAGCGCTCTGACGAGGAAGCTGAGCATATCAAAAGTCTTTACGAAGATATTCTAAAATTGCGCTATCGAGATCGACATGACCAGGAACACGCATTTACACCAGACAACATTCTGGTTGTCTCGCCTTACAATATGCAGGTGAATAATCTTAAGCGAACATTGGGCGACCACGCGAGAGTCGGAACTGTCGATAAGTTTCAAGGTCAGGAAGCGGAAGTTGTAATAGTCTCTATGGCCACTTCAAGTCCTGATGAAGTGTCGCGTGGTATCGATTTTCTTTACAGTCAGAATCGTTTGAATGTGTCGTTGTCGCGAGCACGGATAGCTTCCATCTTGGTAATGAGTCCGCAGCTCATGAACATCCGATGCAGTACAGTTGAACAGATGAAGTTGGCTAATACACTTTGTTGGGCGAAAGAGTATGCGTCAACACCACAGCGGCTCTAGTATAGAAACCAAAGGAGGATTATAGATGCCAAACTGTAAATTCGATGAATTCCCTATGGAGTTGTTACCCCAGATTGGAGAATTGAGTACTCAGACTAGTTCCAAGCGACATTATGACTCATTAAGAAGATCTCAATTCAAGTGGATCGATGATAGTAAAGCTTTTGCTGAGATGATGCAGATCGCCCAAGGGAAGAATTATGAAATAGAAATAGTTAGGGGTGCGTGTTCACTCGTGAGTCGCTTGGTCAAAAAAGATTTCTTACTCAATGACCCAAACAGCGATTATCGATTTGTGATTGACAAATTTCTTACGCCTGTGGGGTCAAGATGAATTGGCGGTCATCTACCTTTTCCGTTGCCCAAGTCAACATTTTGCGGGAGCTTGTGAGACCACTGTGCAATCAGTTCTCCAAACAATCAGAATTTAGAGTAAGTGACCTGATACCCTGGATAAAGCTCAAGTATCCCAATATCTTGCCTCTTACTGATGATGATTTGAACCCGAAGCGTGGTGGTCAGTTGAAAAAGGAGTGGGAGAACTTGAATCCGGGCAAGCGAATCATTAACGTGCAGAATGCCTGCTATCATCTAAGCGCCCGGGAGAAATATTGGATCGAGACAATTGCCGATCCACCCATGAAGGTGAATCCACTCAACAAGATTGATTCCAAGCATGGGAAAAACGAACGAATGTTATATAAGGTGAGATCAGATTGGAGTGAGCGGATCTACGATGGATTTGATTGTAAGCCCTCAGAACAGCCAGGTATTGTAGACTCCATTCAGCTCGCAAGCCCAACGGTCCAGCCACCCATTCAGTTAGGGAGGCGCGTGGGGACCAGCATTTTTAGGTCTTCGACTCAAGTTGGACAACTTTCCGAAACTGTTGCACATGAGCGATTCTCCAATCCACCTACCAATCTCGATGAAATGTCAGCTGTTCTAGAGCGGCAGATGGAATTTAACCCCGACAGCCACGAAGACGCGCGTCAAAGAGTTGACCGGTCAATTGCAATTCGACGCGGACAAGCGGAATTCCGTAGTCTGCTGCTGAGGGCTTACAATAGTTCTTGTGCAATTACAGGTTGCGACGCAGTCGAGGCACTTGAAGCGGCTCACATAATGCCTTATAAAGGAGTCGAGTGGAACCACATCACCAATGGGCTCTTATTACGTGCCGACATTCATGTTCTGTTCGATTTGGCTTTAATGGCAATCGATCCTGATAGCTTGTGTGTCGTGCTCGCATCGAGTCTCAGGAATAGCAGTTACGCAGAGATTGAGGGCAGTAGAATAACGAGCCCCAAAGATCCTCTCGCACTACCGAGCCAAGCAGCCTTGGCAAAGCATTTTGCTTGGGCAAAAATGGTAAGAGAGTAGACAATTGCGTCGGGCCATCAAAGTAAGGGACGCATCCCTATTCTCTATGCTCGAAAAGGATTTGTGTCCATTTTGTGCCCATTTGTGAGTCCAACATCGAATTTCAAGCACACCCGCATAAGACCAAATACAAACTGCTATCTCATTGTATAACAGTATGTTGTATTATAATCTGTTGGCCCTCGATCGATTACTTGAAATGCTCTGTAGCGTATCCCCCCTTCGGCAGATTCAAATAATCAGGGTAATCAGCGCAAAAAACGATTACTTCTAATCAGATGTTCCGGTAAGCCCGCTCGGGCCCATCAGCTCGACAAAGGCCGCGAGTGCCATATCATCGAATGCACCTTTAAGCGAAAGCATTATTTTCAATGCCGGAAATGTCTCCATCGCATGCTGGTACACACGTTCGGTTGTCATTGCGTCAAATGAATCCACAATTGCGACAATCCTCGAGTACAAATGCATCTCTTCGAGAGACAATCCTGATGGATGGCCGCGTCGGTCACCCCGCTCATGGTGCTGTAGTACTGGATAGTATGACGCCTGAGGAATCTGGTTGGTCTCGGTCAGAATCTCCACTCCCCATTTGGGATGCTTTTTCATGATTTCAAATTCAAGCTGAGTCAGCGCGGATTGTTTATTGATTATTCGTTCGGAGATTCTCGACTTGCCGACATCGTGAAGCAATGCCCCGACACCCAATTCATTCAATATCGCCGGATCCTTGATGCCGAGTTGCTGGGCCAGTGCGATAGAAAATGTACAGACATTCACAGAATGGGTGTAGGTATGATAGTCAAAAGACGATATTTTGAGCAGGTTGATAAAGGCTTCGCGTCCCTTTAGTATAAATCCAACCGTGTTTGCAACCATATCCTGCGAACGCAGAATGTTTTCCCCAAAGGTGGGATTGCTGAAAACGTCTTTGATGAGGCCAGTCGATGTCTCATAGAGAATACTTGCCTTTTTTTCTTCAGGAAGGGATGAATCGACAAGAATCTTATTGAGGTTCTGCTCGATATAGAGCTGATAGTCCTTCTTATTTTCAGCCGCCACAAAAAGCCGGTCGACTTTGTTGGTGAGCAGTTTCTGGCGGGTTTTCTCTGTAAAGGGAAGATTGGCGGCACGGTATAATACCAATTCGCGCTGAACATGGATATAAAGGTCAAAATTCAGCACCGAATCGACGCGGATAGAGTCCAGATAGATCGGCATGAACTTCTGGTCGATGCGAATTTTCCCCGTGGCCTGCTGTACTGTCATAAGTATGGGACTGTCCCTGCACTCAGTTTCAGAGATATTAGTTCTCTCTGTGATTGTCGGCAAAAATAAGGAGAGGCTTGATGGGGTCGTTGCGGGGGGAATTTTGGTGAAGTCAGCCCGCCGTGGAGGGTCACTCCTCTGAAGTTGCTCCCCGCAATGACGGGTAGTGAGATTGGTTATTATCCTCTACCTCTGGGAGATGGGAGGGTGAGGGCATGTTCGTGAGGGATATCCAAAAAGATAGAGAATCGCCGAACCAAGCGGATTTTCTTCACTCAGGTGCGCGACAGAGACGTCCCGCACGAATATCATGAACCCACCGTCCGCCGATGGCGGAGTGGGGTACCCGCATTTAGAGCAGACACCCCCACATTGTCATTGCGGGCCCCGATTCTTATCGGGGCGTGGCAATCTCATATTTTCTTATCTTGTGATTGCGCCGCGCCTGTTCGCGAGAAGCTTACGACCCGAATTGCTTGACGGTCGTCAATACTGACTGAAGGCGGCCGGTGATATCGGTCAAAATCTTGGAATAGCGTTTCAACAGTTCTGAATACTGCCAGCGCATTTGAAAGGCATTGTCCGGAAAATCGAAAAGCTCAAGCAGAGCTGTCTTGTAGATTTCATCGATATACTTTATTATGTAATAGGGATAGGCATCAATATTGGCGTCATGGACCTCGCCTTTGATTAGCCGCTCTCTGTACACTTCTACCTTTTCAAGAACGACTGTTCCAAAGCACCATGGGGTCATTATCACTCCAAAATTTGACCCGTCCATATAAAAGCGGCGGATACTTCGCATCAACAAATCTATGATAACCGCCCGTGCTCTATAATAAGCAACCGTTTCAGATTTTGCGGCTGATGTGGTCCGAATTTTTTCATCAAGTGAGAGCCGTTCAAGGGACGCCTTATTATAGGTAGTGCGCAAAAAGCCGTAATAGTCTTCGAAATAGACTTTGGTGTTTTCGGAGAGCGACATGATATAATAACCGCGTTCGTCTTTTCGGACCTTCGCTTCGCTGGTGGCCGTTAGTCGCTCAAGAGAAAAGCCTCGTTGGTATTTGCCGTCTAACATCCGAATCTCCTTGCCTTTTTCTGAATCTCCTGCTTATCCCAAAGCATACTCTGTGCCGTCGATAATTCCGCGAGGTTTTCGAGCCAAACTGTAAGCTAACTGCTTGTCTCCCTTGACTTGGCTGGTCGGTTTGGCGTTGCGCACGCCCATTCATCGCTTAGGTCTCCATAGTGCACATATGTGAGAGAATGGAATAATTAGGAAATCATCTGCAGAGCCTTCTCTATTTATACGAGCAGGAGACCTTCGCAAAGAATGAAAGCGCAAGAGAACTTTCATTTTGAGGCATTTATCAATGGAATATCTTCAATTTCTTTTGACATTGTGCCGCATGGGGCGTTATTTGATTATGAGATCAGCTAACTGCCTTTAGGACATCGGCCAAGAATCTTCTGAATGAGTGCAAGAGCTAAATCAATTGAGTAAATCTTTTCAACGATATCACATCATCATTGGATCCATTCTCCTTGCGCTCTTGGGATGCGAAAAAAAGCAGCCGACTGAGATCAAAACGCCTAATATGAAAGTATCCACCAATCAGATACTGTTCTCATCACAACTCGGTGGGTCCAACCCGCCGACTGATTCAGTCGTCATTACAAATAGCGGAGGCGGAGAATTCACATTTAGCGCAACAAAGAATGCCGATTGGATGGAGATTTATATTATTAATAGCAAAGCTCCCGGCGCGGTAAAGATCGAAGTCTATCTAACCGGACTGAGTCTCGGCGAATACATTGACACGGTTACTGTCACCGCAAACGACGCCCTCAACTCTCCGCAGAAAGTTGAAGTACGTTTTACGGTCGGCGATGCAATTGTCGCCAACCCGCTTCTAATTCGATTTGATGGCTTGGCCGGAGCAGTAAATCCCGGCAACCAAATGTTGGAAATCAGTTCATTGAGCAGCTATCCAATTCCGGCGACTATAAGTGAAAATCTCAGTTGGCTTTCACTTACAAATACTTCGGGAACTACCCCCTTTTCAACAGAGCTCACGGCTGACATTTCCGGTCTGCCGAGCGGTATTCTTACCGGCGATATTGTCATCAGTTCTTCTGATGCGGCCAATTCGCCTTATCCGGTCAGATGCACTTTTGCAATCAGTTCCTGGGAAACAGTCCCGATATCAAACGGCTTTGACCTTGGTGAAGTTTATTTTACGAGTCCTAACGTTGGTTTTGCGGTTGGATTTCTTGGCAGTAATCCCGGTTTCACAGGCTTTATTGTCAAAACAACCGACGGCGGCCAGACATGGCCCAATAGCCATCGAAGTGTCGGTCATCCCACTCAAGGCATAACATTTATAGACACCAACAACGGCTGGGTCGTGGGTGACAGCGGCTCGCTTCTCTTTACAACCGATGCTGGCGGTCAGTGGACTGATGTTCCGTTCCAATCGCTTCCGATTGAGTCCGGCATCGATCTCTGGGCGGTGAAATTTTTTGATAACCAGCATGGCTGGATTGTCGGAACCGAAGGAACTATTCTTGCCACTACAAACGGCGGCGTGACATGGCTATCGCAAAACAGCCCGTCGTCGCTATCACTTGCCGATGTCGATTTTGTCTCGAACAGCCAAGGCTGGATTATCGGCAACAACGGCGTCATAATGCATACCACGAACGGAGGCAATACATGGGCATCCCAGACAAGTGGCACGAACCGGGATCTTTGGGGAATCTCAATAATAACCTCTGAAGTTGGATGGATTGTGGGCGACAATGGACTCGTGCTCCATACAGAAAATGGCGGTGCGCTCTGGACAAAAATGGAACTTGCTCAGATCAACCGCTTCCAGGATTTGATCTTTGTCTCGCCAACCCATGGCTGGATTGTGGGAACCGAAGGGCTAATTCTGTACACAAACGATGGCGGCCAAAACTGGCAGTCTCAACTCTCCGGCACCGCTGAGTGGCTTTTCTCGGTCTTTTCACTCAACAACCAGCTTGTTTGGGTAGTTGGCGAGAATGGCGTGACTCTTAGAACGGTTAGCGGCGGCTTTTAACGCTCCTATTTCTCTCATTTCATCAGTTCTGCTCACACTCAGAGTATATATGTCGATACAGCCTTAAGCTAAGACTGTTGCAACTCCGGCCAGATTGGAGAAAACAGTTAAAAAAGATTTTGCCTTTTCGGAGGCAATACCTTATATAGCAAGTCTGTCAGAGGGGATTTTTTCCACGACAGCCGATTCGAAGGTTTCCCGAGGTCATATGGCCGGAGGAAAAATCAAAACCATCGGGTCGTATATGGAGGTTTTCTAATCACAATGGCAATAGCCAAACAATCAACACAACCAAAGGCGGTCGCTCCAACATCGAAGCGAAAGACTATTACTGCCAAAAAGACCACCAAGGTCAAAACAAAAATCACAAAAGCAGATACTGCTGACGCTCAAGTTGTCGCGGTTGCCGAAACCGAGGATGATTCTACTGAGCGCGTGATGACTGCGCGCCGGCTCCGAGTAGCCGATCGCGCAAGCGCTAAGGTGGCCGAAGCCCCGCCGACTAGGCCGCAGACTGTCGAAGCGGTGAAAATCACCGATGTCAGCGGCGTTGTCTATGACAAAGCTGATTATGACGAAATGGTCGAGATGTATGACTCGACAATTAAAGACATCAAAGAAGGAGAAATCGTCAATGGACGAGTCCTCGGCGTGACACTGGAATATGTCATAGTCGATGTTGGCTTCAAATCCGAAGGTATTATCCCGCTTGATGAGTTCCCGCGTCCACTCAATATCAAAGTCGGCGAGGAAATCGAAGTTTTCCTTGAGCAGATGGAAGATCAGAACGGCCAGCTCATTCTCTCCAAGCAAAAAGCTGACTTTATGCGCATCTGGGATCGTATCCGCGAGGTTCATGATTCTGGAGCCACAATCGATGGCCGTATAGCCCGTCGAATCAAAGGCGGCGTGGTGGTCGATATCATGGGAGTCGATGCCTTCTTGCCCGGCTCACAGATATCGCTCCGTCAGGTGCCGGATTTTGACGCGCTCATCAATGAGATGATTCCGGTCAAGATTATCAAATTGAACAAAAATCGCCGTAATATCGTTGTCTCGCGCCGAGTTGTACTCGAAGAAGAGCGCGAATCGATGCGCTCGAACCTGCTCAATGAAATTCAGGTTGGCCAAGTACGACAGGGAGTGGTAAAAAATATCACCGACTTTGGCGTCTTTATTGATATGGGCGGTGTCGACGGTCTTCTCCACATCACCGATATGTCATGGGGACGGATTCGTCATCCTTCCGAAATGGTCTCGCTTGGCGATAAAATCGATGTCAAGATTCTTGATTTCGATGATAAGACCTCGCGCATTTCGCTCGGTCTGAAACAGATGACCCCCTACCCGTGGGAGAATATCGAAGAGAAATATCCGATCGGCAAAAAGATTACCGGCCGGGTGGTGTCAATCACCGACTATGGAGCCTTTATTGAGGTCGAACGCGGCATTGAAGGGCTCATTCATATCTCCGAAATGTCCTGGACCCAGCATATCAAGCATCCGTCCAAGATCATGAACGTCAATGATCCAGTTGATGCCATTATTTTATCTGTCGATAAGGATAACGAAAAAATCTCGCTTGGGATCAAGCAGATGGAAGCTGATCCTTGGATCACCATCGAGGATAAATTCCCTCCCGGAAAGACTTTCAGCGGCAAAGTTCGCAATCTCACCGCCTTCGGCGCCTTCGTTGAACTCGAAGAAGGCATCGACGGGCTGGTACACATATCGGATATGTCCTGGACAAAACGAATCCAGCATCCGTCCGAAGTCATGCGCAAGAGCGACAAGGTCGATGTCAAAGTTCTGAAGATTGACAACGAGAACCGCAGGATATCGTTGGGCTTCAAACAGCTCATTGATGACCCATGGCCCGAGCTTGCCAAACGCTTCGCTGTCGGCGTCGAATGTTTGGGCACGATAACCAAAGTTCTTGACCGCGGTGTAGTGGTTGACCTTGGCGATGGTGTCGAAGGATTTGTTCCGACCGGACAACTGGCGAGCAGAGACCTTGCGGATCCCACCGGTGTCTTCAGAGAAGGGGAATCAATTCCGCTCACTGTTCTTGAGTTTGACAAAAACCAACACAAGGTTGTCTTGTCGGTGGTTGCCTACTATAAGAAACGCGAGCGTTCGGAATTTGAGGACTTTCTCTCGAAACATCCCGCTGCGACGGGCGGCGGCCAAATGGCTGAAGCCATGCCGAAGTCAATTCAAGGCGGAGCAGATACATCGGACAAATCGTCTGTTTCAGACGAGGCTCAGTCTAACGAGATTTAGTTTTTAGATTTAATAGTATATGACAAGCGGCTGCAGGGAGACCGGCAGCCGCTTTTTTTTGTGGCTAGTGTGGCAATCTCATATTCGGCATTATCATGTAGGTCAGTCCGCCGCGCCTGCCCGCTGTGGCGGGGCGGACTGACATCCTCTTCTTTCGTTTGGGGCGTCTCGCCCCCGTCAATGGAGGACGGCGTGTACGAAGATGAAGATGGTTCCCAGCGTGCGCTGGGATGACAAGAGAAGAGAATCCGCCACAGCGGACAGCCTGCACGAAGAATCAAGGCCAAATTCCCCAGCACGTCGTTGCGAGGAGCGGATTCTTATACGCGACGTGGCAATCTCATATTCTCTTCTCTCTGGTGCAGGCCAGAGATTTTCGAATCCGCCGATGGAGGACGGCCCGCACGAATATGAAGATGGATTCTCCTCCGTAGCGGACGGGAATGACAAAAAAGAAATCTCCGTGCCCCATTCATTGTGGGATAGATTCTGGTTTCTACGCCCAAGATGGAATTGACATCCTATGCGTCGCATACTACCTTTTTCAAAAATGTACAGAAGCGAACAGAGAACAATATGACAGACCTAAAAAATAAAATCGCGCTTGTCACCGGAGCGTCATCGGGCATCGGGCGGGCAACAGCAGAACTTCTCTCCGATGCCGGCTGCAAACTCATCCTCGCCGCACGCCGCAAAGAGAGGCTCATTGAACTGGCAAAAACACTGGCAAGCGAGTGTTATCTAATTGAGCTTGATGTCCGCAACCGCGAGGAAGTCGACAAAGTTGTCGAATCGCTTCCGAAACAATTCCAAGACATTGACATATTAGTCAACAATGCCGGACTCGGGCGCGGGCTGGCCAAACTACACGAAGGCAACCCCGAGGGTTGGGATGAGATGATCGACACTAATGTCAAAGGGCTGCTCTATGTCAGCAAAGCCGTCATTCCGGGAATGGTCGCGCGCGGACGAGGACATATTATCAATATCGGCTCGATTGCCGGTCACGAGGTCTATCCCGGCGGAAATGTCTACTGCGCCACCAAACATGCGGTCGATGCCATCACCAAAGGAATGCTCATAGATCTTGTGGACACGCCTATCCGTGTCTCGACAGTCGACCCGGGATTAGTTGAGACTGAATTTTCACAAGTTCGCTTTTATGGCGATACTGAAAAAGCGAAAAAAACCTATCAGGGGATTAAGGCGCTCACACCGCATGATATTGCCGAGGCAGTAGTCTGGATTGCCCAGCGTCCGGCTCATGTCCAGATCGCACAAATGATTATATTCCCGACTGCGCAGGGGTCAACAATGGTCACGCACAAAGTGCAATAGCGCCAATAATAAACGGATCAGCCAATTCTGTCGGCGAGGTTATAGCCTGTCCGTCTTCGGTAATTGCCTTCGACTCTATCCATCATTTTTTCATCGACAAACTCGCGTCGCACAGTGCAGAAGTCATTGTGATGGCGTGAGATGATGCGGTTGACTTCGTCTTCGCTGTAAACCCGGTTTGGTTCAAACTGGGCAAGGATATATTCGAGGAGATATTTGCGTTTGCTCCGTTTGACCGGTAATTTTTCGATGCGGTCATTGTGGACGAAGTTGACCACAATTTTTTCGGCGGGTGTCCGTTTGGCTTTGTTTGAGTTTTTCTCAAGCCAGTCAAACACTGATTTTTCGGGGATCCGCCATTCTTTGCCTATTTTGTAGGCATCGATTTCGCCGGCCTGAACTTTGCGGGTGATAACCTGCACATTCATTTTGAGTTTTTCGGCAAGCTCTGTTGTTGTGAAAAACTCGGTATTCTTTATCAAACCATCACTGTAATTCATATCATAACTCCACTGTTCACATGTACCAAAACGTCCCGTTCTATACGGTAGGGAGTGATAGTATAGGGGATTATTTAGGAGAATCAACTAATGTTCGGGATGAGGAGGGATTATTTTCGTGGGGGGGCGGAGAAGCACAGCACGAAAATGAAGATGGATTCTCCGCCGCGGCGCACTGACCTACAAATATCGTTAGTGTGGTGTCGGGCGCCCTCGCCCGACACTCCTCGCAACGACTCACTGCGGAATGACTGCTTAAATCCTGTACCACACTCGCGACATTCGTCGGGACGGTGTGATCTTTATCTTGGCGAATAGCGGACGTCAGTCCGCCGCGGCAGACTGCACGAAGACGAAGATGGATACCAGCCTTCTCGCTGTGGAGCGTCACATCTTTCTCCTCCTCTTCCTTCTCTGGTTGACTTTGATTAACAGTCCGTCGTTATTGGCCGGTCATGGTTGTCTTTGTCTACATTTTGCTTTGTCTCATCTGGGGATCGACCTGGATTGCTATCAAACTTGGGCTGTCCGATGCCCCGCCGCTGTATGCCGCCGGAATTCGGTTCAGTCTCGCTGTGCTGATTCTCTGGTCGATCATGTACTTCCGAAAACTTCGCCCGCCATCGACCCTGAGGGAATTGGCATCGCGCGCCTATCCGGGTGTATTCATGTATGGCACAAGTTACGCGCTTGTCTATCTCTCTGAGCAGTATATAAGTTCGGCCCTCACAGCCGTTCTGTTTGGGGCATTCCCGTTTTTTGTCGCTCTGCTCTCGAAATGGAAATTCAGAAATGTGCCGATATCGAAAATTGGATGGCTGGGACTGATGCTTGGCTTTGCAGGTGTCGTGCTCATATCATGGGATTCGCTCAAACAGTCGCATGCCATTTTCGGAGGCGTTTTGATGACCCTTACCGCGACATTTGCATCAGCGTACGGTTTGATGATTCACAAACGTGACCATGCCCACAAAGAGATTGTAACATCAGCGGCTGTTCAGATGACCGCCGGGGCGCTCATACTTTTGTTGGCGGCAATTGCCTTTGAAGATTTCTCGAACTTTGCCTTCACCCCACAATCGATCGGTTCAATACTTTATCTGACCTTTATGGGAACAATTACAGCCTTTTTGGGCTACTACTGGCTATTGGGAAAAGTAAAGGTCCTGACTGCTTCGCTGATACCTTTTGTTACACCAATGGTGGCCATATTCATCGGGTTCGGTTTTTTTGGAGAGACCCTGACTACCCAGACCATGATCGGGGCAGGGATGATTTTGTCCGGGATCACACTTGTACTTCGCAAATAGCTTATCAGATGAGAGGACTAATGCGGAGTGGCGCTTTGAACTACAACGGAGTCGGCTTTGGACAGCATTTGGTGGCTTGGCCTGGCATACATATCCGGCATTGCGCTGAATACTGTCTTCGTTGAATCTGACAGAAAATAATAAGGCCTGCCGTCGTGCACAAGATTCGGCGAGCTTTCCACTGGCTTAAATCTCTGACGTGTTATTGGATCGGTCAAAATACCACAATATTTGGCTGGATTTGCAGCAAATCGCTCACGAGCCGCTTCATCACTGAAATAATAAATCTCGTAATTGAGGTAACTTCGGTGAGCAGTGTCAAGAACCGCAGGCGCCGTCGTATTCACGGCACAATTAAACAAAAGATTTTGCCCTAAGAAATATTGATCAGGGTCTTCCACGAAGATCTTCGAGCAGGGCGTTCAGCAGAATCCGATCGGTTTGTGGTTGACATATATAGGGGGCATGCGAAGGTTCAGTTTCGATTGCCGCACAATACAGCGCTGGTTCATCGAGATTGAGCCATCGGAATAGCGTATTCGCGGAAGATCGACATTTTCATCGAAATAACTCGGTAAATCTTTATAGCTGAATATCTCTGCTTTGTCAGACTTGTTGCAGGAAAGTCCGATTGTAGCTGCTACAGCAACCAAGAGAATGAAGCGAATCTGACCCTTCCTCATCTTTTAACCTATAGTCCTTATGGTTTTGCGACCAATCGCATGTGCAGTGTGAACAATTGCAATTTTATACGCTGAGCTAAAGACTTAGTTCCTTGGATGGAGATATTATTCCCTATCGAATCCGACACCAATTTCGTGTTCCGACAGCGATTTCGGTTTCGACGGCGGCCCTATCCAGCGGCTTCCATTCTTAGCGTAAGGTTCGTTGTAGTTATCATTCCCTGCGGCATCGATAAATATTCCCCACACGCCTAAATACCGACGGGCCGAATTTGATTGCGCGCTGGTTCCGGCCCGCCCGAGGGTGATTCCTGACTTAGTGCTGTACGTATCATCGCCTGAGTGGTCGAAAAATATCCCCATCCCATTATCGTTGCCGCCGCCAAGCGAAAGGTTCGGCGCGCTGTAGGTGTCATTGCCAGTGCGTTCGTTGAGGAAACCGACAGTAAAATCATGCCCAGCTCCCAGGGCCATATTATGTGTGGCGGTATAGATGTCATCGCCGGAGAAGTCATCGAGATACCCGGCGCCAAAATGCGCCCCTGAGCCTTGAACATACCAGACACCGTTATATGTGTCATTCCCCCCGCCATCTAAAAGCATGCCGACCGCGAACCAATAGGCGCAACCTTGCGCGAAAAGTCCGGCGGAATACGAGTCGTTTCCTTTCAGGTCACAGAGTATTCCCACACCGCCCGCCCAGCTATGTCCGTCGAGATAATCCGCCCGTCTTCCGAAGCCGACTCCCTGGGCAAGGGAAGAATTATGTTCTTTCGTCTGAGGAGACGGGCTAAATAAAATGCTGTCTTCGGCTTTGTATAGGTCGTTTCCCTCGCCGTTTATCAGCAAGCCACAGCCTCGGGTGAAGCCATAACCTTGCGATTCGGAATAACAGGAAAGGCTGTCGTCTCCGCTGACATCTGATAAAATACCCATTCCGAAAAGCCCTGCTCCCTGTGAGAGATGCTTTGCGCGGTAGGTATCATGGCCTGATTTATCAAGGAGGATTCCGACACCGAAAATCCCGCAGCCTTGCGCGACATGTTGTGCGTCGTACAGGTCATCTCCAGCTTTGTCAATAACGACAGAAACGCTCAAAACTGCACCGCCTATGCCCGGCTTCGTACTATCATTTGATGTATACCTGTCGTTGCCACCAGCATCAATGATAACACTCAGCGGATAGTCACCATTGATGCCCGAATAGCTGTATGTGTCGTCTCCGCCGCCGTCGATAATGAGAAGGGGCGGCTCAAGATATTCGAATGAATCATTGCCAGTTGTGCCGACGATAATGAGTCCCTTGCGCGTTTTGATTTCGGTTTTGATTTTTGGAAAGGTGATGAACTCAAGAGAGTCGGCAATACGCTCGCAGGCTTCGGCAATATCCTGAGCGCCGGCTGAGAGCAAATTAAAATCAAATTTATCAATGAACTCTTCAATCATCGCCGGTACTTTGCCTGTGTCTGCATCCTGATTGAGAAAAAACTCAAAGAGCTTTGTTCGGTATTTCCCTTTGTCAAAATCATCGAGGGCAATTTTGAGCGGAAATGTATTGTCGTCGGCGATGGCATAGAGCAGGTCTATTTTGTCTTTAAGTCGATTAAGTTCAGCTCCAACAAGCACATTTTTGCTTCGGGTATAGGACGGTTTGGATACGCTGTCGGGAAAGACGAGATATTTCTCGAGCGCGTCGCCGATGAGTCCTCGCCGAACTGGATAATTGACGAGCCGCGATGTATAGGCTGCAAGCGCGGAAATATCTGTCATGCTCCCTCTGCATGTTTCCGCAGTCAAATCACCGTATTGGGGAAATTTGAGTGGGTTTCGGTGAAACATGGTGAAGAAACTCAGCCGCCATTTGTCTCCCTGCCAGTTGGCCATCTCGTCCTGATCGAAAGTGAGGTCGTTCCTGGTTTTCCCAACTTGAGACATCGCCGAGTCGATCAGAGCTAAATCTTCGGCCCGGGCTGCGCTGAGAGAAATAAAAAACGTTAACAGGAGAATAAGAGAGCTATTCAATTTATTATTCATCACTCTTCCTTGTCCAGAAATAATTATTGCAGGGAATAAAGCGGTTTTTAAAAAACTAAAAAGATAAAACTGTGAGGATGGTAATCAGGCGGATTGGGGCATTCACGAACGAAATTGTTCAATTGACGAGCCAATATTGAAACGGGTATGAATCTCTTCATACCCGCACAAAACTCTAAAAATCCTCAGGCGTCGGAGATCCTTGAGGGGGCGCGATCCCAAGAATCCGCTGCAAGACAGGATCGTTGAGGTTGACCTTGTATTTGGCAAAAAGCCGGCCCGCCCTCTGGATTTCGGACATGTTGCCTTCCTGAGAAAGCGCGGTGATAAGCTTTCTAAAAGCATAGCTGCTGTTGGGGTTGGCTTCGAATGCTTTCCACATCAGATCCAGCCCTGCTTTAATGAGCGCAGGGTCATTGTTGCGTCGGCCCATTTCATTTTTTATCAGGCCAAGGTCCTGCATATAGAAAAGATTATTCGGGTTTTTTGCAAGGAAGCTCGATAACGTATCACTAATTGTCCGGAGTATCCCAACGGATCGTCCGCTGTCTCCCCGGGCATCAAACTGCTCGACGGCCGTAAACGGCAGTTGCCAGTACTCAGGGTAGACGGTAAGCATTGTATCGAGAACTCTATGGGCGCGCGCGGTGTCGCCTTGAGCAAGAAGCGCCTCATAGAGTCGGCTTGCGGATACACCGATGGTTAACTGAACACCGGTCGAGTTTTCTTCGCGGAAGACGTCTGCGTCTTCAAAGCCGTCGAACTTATACGTATTCATAAACAGGTCATAACTTTTTTCGATGTCAATGCTTTGGCTAACCGGATCGCGTTCGAGGCGATAGATAATGCCAGTCAGTATGGCGCGCTCACGCAGACGGAGCGGAGATTCC
>JAWXAN010000055.1 GCA_034439475.1 Candidatus Zixiibacteriota bacterium | reverse complement strand
CCATTCCCTTTGGTCATCGGCTAACTGCCGACGCAATCGACGCAGTTCATCCTGATCCGGAGACAAATGACCTTTCCCGGGAAAGGCCGCCTCACCATCCCCTTTCAGTTTCGTCCGCCACACATGCAGAACATTCTCGCTGATTCCAAGGTCACGGGCAACCCCCGAAACAGTCCAACTGGGTTCATGACTGAGCCGAACGGCCTCCAGCTTGAACTGACGGTCATACTTCCGACGCTTCTGATTTGACATGCACACACCTCCGAATGGGAATATAATCCCATCTTCTTGTTGTGTTCACTAAACCGGGGCAAGGTCATTGTCACCAAGCGCGAGCAAGGTGGAGTCGCCGGATCTAATTGTTAGAGAATCGATATAAAGATAAGTTTGACATTCCTTCCTTTTTGGTACCTTACAATTGAGAGTAAATCCCCATTTCCCGTAGGAATCAATTATAGCTTGCGGGTTATTGCCCCACAGATACTTTGTATCCGCGACTAAAATAAAGTCCAGTTGCCAGTTAGAAGTTTTCATTTGTCGAGGATGTAAAGTAAAGTCACTATCCCAGTTAATACAGCCTGTTAAAACTGCCGAACAAAGCACAAGGGTAATAAACCACTCGAAGGGTCTACAGAGAGATTGATGATTCATCATGCGCATGTCTTCATTTGAGTTACTGATCACAAATTCATCTTCAGTTCAATATGTCAGCGGCCAGACAGTAGGCAAATGGAGCGGATTGTGAGTTTTCTCCCATCCAACGGTGTAGCTGTCACTTATCTGATGATTTCAATTCGTCCGATTCGATCTCGAACCGTTTGAGCAGCCACTGGCCGCCGTCATTGATAAATGTCAGAATCAACGGGCGATCTGTGAGAGACGTGCTATCCATAATGTAACAATCAATTCGCGCTTTATTGTCATCATAAGCAATCTCGTATCCTCCGAATTGGACAAAGCCGAAATTTCCGCTGGCTCCGTACACGAGATTAAGCAACGAGTCAGAGCTTTGGTTTTCCTTCAAAATTTCGACGGAGAGCAGTGAATCAACAGCCGCCCGGTTACGGCCTTTGACCGCCACCTGAAGGGCGAACAGCCTTTCTTTGAGCACAGGGATGTAATCTCTCGATGGGATCTTCTCTTTGACAGGACAGCCGATGAGGCACAGCGATGACGCTATCAACAGAAGAATCAGCTTACTCATTTCGTTTTCAGGACCAGTTTGTACTGCCCGTTTGCATTCTTTTCTATTAACTTGGCTTTTACGAGCTTATTGGTGGTCTGAGTCGCTACAAGATTCCAAAACCAGTATCGAATGCCGGTGTAGGGAGCAATGTGGCCATATTTTGCCGCTAAGGAATCGATCTCCTTCTTTGCTGCCGCAATATGATTGCCCGTTCCAAATTCGAGCAATTTCAGCGCCTCGGCAACGACGGCGCCGTCGAAGAGATACGACTCGCCGATAGATCCCTGCTCATATCTCCAATGGGCGGCATCATTCAGACTGTTCATTACCGAGACCGTTCTCGGGCAGATAACTTGAGGGATCGGGTCGCCGAAATCAATTGTGTATTGGCGGCCAATTGAAGTCAAATTGAAATACTGGTTACCATTCACTACATCGCCACCCTGTACGGCGTACATATAGGACTGGATATTTGCGTTGCATGGATCTGTTTGATTAAAAATTGCCAATGTCTTGGCTTCGTCGACAAACTTTTGGCCGAGACTTGCCCAGAGAACAAAAGCTGTCACCAGCGGATACGGCTTGTACATAATCGAGCCGCCGCCACTGAAGTCATTCTTATCAGGACTGAGGGCTCCTGCCGCGATAAGGCTGTCGAGCAAATGCTGGTGACCGCCAAAGTTTTTTGTGATAACAGTTGCAAGGGAATCGGAGAGGCGGGTGGCAATCTTTTTTCCGTCATCGGCAAAAGACGCGCTTATAATCGGAAAGACTACTTTTCGGTCGCTTCGGCGTGTTGTCATGAAACCGTTATTGGCAAGTGTATCGAGCATCTGCTCTACAAATGAACTGTCCGCCGTAGTTATTTCGGTGATTTCCAAAATCGTCTTTCCTTCGGAAATCATCAAGAGCAAGACATGGGTGAATTCATTGTCGAAAATATGGCTATTGGCAACCATGGGCGGCAATGACATTCGGTTTTTGAAATATCCGATTGCGGCATCGGGAATCGCGAACTGGATCGTCAGCGGCTGTTCAACAATTTTCTGTGTTTCAAGCAGAGCATCGAGGGTGTCGATCATATCATAAATGGCGAAGGTGACATGGCCAG
Source organism: Candidatus Zixiibacteriota bacterium (assembly GCA_034439475.1). Taxonomy (NCBI): domain Bacteria; kingdom Pseudomonadati; phylum Candidatus Zixiibacteriota; species Candidatus Zixiibacteriota bacterium. The sequence continues at coordinate 5,944 of JAWXAN010000055.1, read as the reverse complement.
TCCCGTAGTTCCCGGGAATATTGACATCGGTAATCACATCCTCGGTCATCCAAGGCTCTAAAATGAAATGGCGGCGAACAGCGCGAGTCGGGTTCATATATGTGCCTTCGAACTTAAGTTCGGTCACGACAGCCAGAAAGCGGACATAGTCGCTCTTATTCTCCGCGGTAAAAGTCGCCTTTTGCCTTCCCCAGCGAAGCACCGGAATGTCGATATCGCCGATAATGATATCCGATATATCCTGAGTATTGGCGGGCAACGGGAAACTCAACAGACAGAAAACGAGCGCGAAGGCGCTGATGAATCGCTTCATAGTCTTGTCCTTATGTTCAAAATGGGATGATTTTCAATGATTATCATTCAGAAAAGAATTTGTGCTTATCGGTACTTCTCTCAGTTACCCAAGACTCAACGCTGATGGCGTTGTTCTTCGCGCTGCAAGCTGGCCACAAGCGGCATCAATATCCCGTCCGCGGCTTCTCCGGACAGTTACAGCCGGTGTGTCCTTGTGCAATTCTCGCGCAAACCAATCAACTCTCTCATCCGATGGCCGCTTGAAATCAAGTCCTGGAATCGGATTGTAGGGCAGGATGTTTATTTTACACGGAATCCCCCGCACAAGTTTAATCAAGGCATCAATATCTGCCCGGGAATCGTTAAAACCGTCAAAGAGGATATATTCAAACATAACCCGCTCGCCGGTTGTCTCAGTGTAATAGCGGATGGCTTCCATTAGCTTTTCAAGACCGAAGGTCTGCGCTACTGGCATAATTTTCACCCGTTTTTCCTGAGTCGCGGCATGGAGCGAAAGCGCCAATCGAGTTTTGAGTCCGCTGTCGGCTAATTTGCGAATTTTAGGAGTGATACCCGATGTTGAGATAGTGGTTCGCTTCGCGCCAAAATTGAAACCGAGATGGTGCGTAATGATATTTATGGCCTCAATAACATTGTCATAATTCTGGAGAGGCTCGCCCATTCCCATGAAAACAACATTGGAAAAGGCCTCGTCACCATGAACCTGGCGGAGATAAATCAACTGCCAGAGGATTTCTCCCACGGTCAGGTTGCGGAGCAGCCCCATCGTGCCTGTAGCGCAAAACCTACAGGCAAGGGCGCAGCCTGACTGAGAAGAAACACAAGCCGTCCGGCGATCGCCATCGGGGATGAGAACTGTCTCGACTGGATTGCCATCGCTCAAACGAAAGAGATATTTCTCTGTGCCATCCTGGGAAACCAAACGGGTTTCCAGTGGAGGGCCTTCAAAGGTGAATTTTTGGGCAAGTTCACCACGGAGTTCCTTTGCAAAATCAGTCATTAGCTCGAAATCATACTGGCGGTTGTTATACAGCCATTTGAACAACTGCTTTGCTCTATATGGTTTATGACCCATTTGGGCAATTGCCTGTTCCATCTGTTCGAGAGTATATCCTAAGAGGTTTTGGTGTTCCATTACGTTCAATCTATACAAAAGTTGAGTTCTGGCAAGCCCGATATATTCGACGACAATTTGCCAAGAAATGCCCGCTTTTTCTTAACGTGACAATAGCCTTGACAGTTCCGCCCTGTAAGGGTATTATGCTCACCACTTTACGGGGTGTGGCGCAGTCCGGTAGCGCGCTTGCTTTGGGAGCAAGATGTCGGAGGTTCAAATCCTCTCACCCCGATTTTTTTATGCCCGCTGCTTTTTAACGAGGGAAATTGATTTTCGGCCTGAATCATCTGCAATAATTATGTATCCAAAATTTCAACTGAACCCCGGCAAAGATATCCTTCTTTCCACCCGGCATCCTTGGCTCTTCTCAGGGGCCTTACGTCCACGATCGGAACAGATTCCGAATGGGACATTGGTGACTGTGGCCAACGAAAAGGGAGAGATCGTCGCAACGGGCACCTATTCGAAAAGCTCCAATATCTCCGTTCGAATATTTGAATTTGCCGATGTTTCAATTGATAAGGCGTGGCTTGTAACCAAAATAGAAAAAGCCGACTCCACCCGACGATTGCTCGGTTATGGGCCGGGGACAAACACAACTGGCTATCGGGTGATCTTCGGCGAAGCCGATAACATTCCCGGTCTTGTTGTCGATCGATACGGGGACCGGCTTGTTATTCAGCTCGCAACCGGCGGCACTGATTTGTTACGTGATACTATCATCGAAGCGCTCGTCGAGGTTTTCAAACCAAAAACAATTGTGGAGCGAAGCGACCTTCCATCGCGAAAAGAAGAAGGACTCCAAGACAAAACCGGCATCGTCTACGGTGACACCTTTTCGCAGATAGAGTTTACCGAAGAAAGCATCCGCTTTTTTGCCGAGCCGATCTCGGGACAAAAAACCGGTTTTTACCTGGACCAGAAAGAGCTTCGAAAAGAGATTCGCAAATTTGCACAAGACCGTGTTGCGCTCAACCTTTTCTCATACACCGGCGCACATAGTGTAGCCGCGCTCATCGGGGGCGCGAAATCGGTGCTCAATATCGACAGCTCGGAAGCGGCGCTTGCTGGTTGTAAACACCACGCCGAGTTGAACGGCTTGTCCGCTGATACTATGTTGACTGAGCAAGCCGATGTTTTTCAGTGGCTCTCCCCTCGGCACGAGCCGACCTTTGATATGGTCATCATCGATCCGCCGGCGTTGATTAAATCTCGCAAAGATATTGAATCGGGTCAAAAGGGGTATCATTTTCTGAACCGCGCCGCGATACGGATGCTGAAAGACGGCGGAATACTTGTGACATCAAGTTGTTCGCAGTTTTTTACACAGGACGATTTCCTGACGATGCTTCGCAAGGCTTCGATTCAATCCGGAGTGCGTTTGGAACTGTTGAAATTTGTGCAGCAATCTCCCGACCATCCGATTTCGGTTTATTTCCCTGAGTCCGCCTACTTAAAATCATTCGTCTGCCGAGTTACACGGTAGCGTTCCTCAATGTGATGGGTGCGTGTCCGTCTACAAAAGATTTACTTCCCCCCCGTCATGGCGAGGAATTCCTCTTAAGTCTTGTACCGCACTCCGTTTGCGGTGTGATCTTCCCACACCCTGTGCAAACAGCGAGGCACCACAGGGCTCCCCGCCGCTAATGTCATTCCGGCGCAGGTTGGAATCCAGGGTAAATCTACGTGCAGGCCGTTTTCGGACTGCACCACATTAAATAAACCCCAGCGCAAACAGTGGTGTACTCAATATTATGACAGACACTCTCAGTACGTCATTGCGAGGAGTGCCGTCTTCGGCACGACGCGGCAATCTCAGTTAAAAATTCCGTCGGGTCTTGGTCACTTCGAGCGAACAGCGAGGAGTGGTGCTGAGGCTTCCGAAGTCCGCCTGTCGTGGGTGACCTGACGGTCAAATAATTCCATGGCTGGTGTACTACCCTCCACGGCGGACAGCAATCTTAGTTCATCCCCTTCCATCGCATGGGCGAAAATATCCCCTTCCAAAACTCTATACAAACACAATCGAATTAACTATAATAAGAATTGTCCAACGAGTTTGCCCCCGTAGCTCAAGTGGATAGAGCATCTGCCTTCTAAGCAGAGGGTAGCAGGTTCGAGTCCTGCCGGGGGTACTTTAATAAAAGCCCCACAACGACTTCCAGTGATAGCTTAACCTGAAACATGAGGCCAAAATGACCTAAAAGGGCCTCTGACACACGGAGGAGTCGTGCAAGATCATCTCAAGAGACTGTATCAAATTGTCGATGCATTCAAGGTGGGGAAAAATTGGAAAACGTACATTGATGCATTCGTCTTCGGCTGCAAGATTCGCAATCTCGCTCCGAGGACACTCAATGTTTATGCCGAGCGCTTGGGCTACCTTGCCCGGTACCTGGAAGCCAAAGGCATAGACATCGAAGAGATCACCAAGCAGCATCTTCAAGAGTATCTGCTATCGCTCATTGGTGTTGTTTCAGATGAGACAGTCAACGGTCGCATACGCGTGTATCCAAGGTTTTTCACCTACCTTGAAGAGGAAAACTTTTGGACAAAACCAAATCCTGCTCATAAGCTAAAGCTCATCAAAGCCTCAAAGCGCATCAAACCAGTCATCTCGCCTGAACAAGTCGGTCAGATTCTCCAATCGCTCAACCGGAATACCTTAGAGGGCTACCGAAATCTGGCAATGGTGATGCTGTTCTGGGATGCGATGATCCGCAAAGAGGAGTTAATCACACTCAGGCTTGAGCATGTCGACCTGCGGGCCGGTCTGATTAAGGTTTACGGCAAAGGGCGGAAAGAACGGCAGGTCCCGATGGGGTCAAAGACCATCAAGACCCTGCATTTCTATCTGAACCGTTGGCTACAGGATCTTTCAGGCGATCTGATGTTCTGCCAGCGAAACGGCGATCAGATTACGTCTCGACATTGCCACAAGACCATTCAGCATATTGGCAAGAAGGTCGGTGTGATTCTGTATCCGCACCTGATCAGGCACAGCGCGGCCACATATTTCATCCGATAAGGCGGTTCTCCGGTGATCCTGCAGAAAATTCTCGGCCACACCTCATTGGTCGTGACTCAGAACTATCTGCACATGAGCACACAGGACATGGTCGACACATACGACCGATTCAGTCCGGGGAATGCGATTAGACTGTAAGGGAAGCTCTTCTGGTTAAAGAAACGACTGACTTTCTGGTAATATATCGTATCTTCGAAAGGAATTGTCATTGAAGGGACAGAGATCCGAACTAGTCTATCAGCTGGGGTCAAAAATTCGCCGAGAATTATCATATGTCCAGCTTGGGAAGCTTGTTGTCTGAATTGTCCAAATACTCAAAGCTCCCAGAGGGAAAACTCTCGTCGTAGCATGCCTCTCATCTCCAAGGCTTGTCGTCCAATATTTTCTGGGATTTAACCAAAAAAAATAAGTTCGTCGTCGTCAAGCGTTTAATCGCTTCCGCTTAACATTTTATTGGATCCAACCTGTAAATATGACTTCGATTGATCTGTGTCGGGAACGGTTATCTTCTTTAATAAAACCTTTTGCAAGGTTGTGTCTCTATCGGTGAGCGCTTTTTTACCAGCGTCTTCCTCGTTCAGCGATTGGCTACATTTCGTCCTCTGCCCACATGATCCATTTGTAGCCAACAATCCTTTGAATTCTGCAACTATGGCCGTCATTATAAAGAAGGAACTTCTTAGGCTGGAAGTAATCCTTATTCAGTTACATCCGCCGACTTTGACGGGGACGGGAAACCTGATCTGGCGGTCGCGAATTTCTCTTCCAACAGTGTCTCGATCCTGAAAAACAACGGCAACGGTACCTTTGCGTCAGCGGTGAATTACGGGGTGGGGAGCTATCCCCATTCGGTTACATCCGCCGACTTTGACGGGGACGGGAAACCTGATCTGGCGGTCGCGAATTACAATTCCAGCAGTGTCTCGATCCTGAAAAACATCAGCAACTTGGCATCCTGCTGTGTGGGATTAACGGGCAATGTCGATTGTTCTATTGATGATGTCTCGAATATGTCAGATATTACTGCTTTGATTGATTATCTGTTCATTTCATCGACGCCGCTCTGTTGTCCAAGCGAGGGCAATACTGATGGATCACTGGACGGTGTGGCTGATATTTCTGATTTGACGGTGTTGATAGATTATCTTTTTATCACGCTTGTGCCGACGGCGGCGTGTCAGTGAGGTAGGACGTCAGGATCGTTCGCCATGGATAACCGTAGCGGATGACCTGCAAATGTCGGAGAAGATGGATTCCAGCTTGCGCTGGAATGACAAAATAGAAGGCTGACTGCACTTCTTAATTCTTCGTGCGGGACGTCCTCCATTGGCGGATTCGAAAATCTCGGTCGCGCACCGATGATTAAGACGCCAGTCCGCCGTGGCGGATGCCCGACACGTCGAGACAGTCAGGCGGTGGCGGATGACAGCACGGACGAAGATGGATTCCAGTTTTCACTGGAATGACAATGTAGGGAACTTCTG
>JAWXAN010000054.1 GCA_034439475.1 Candidatus Zixiibacteriota bacterium | reverse complement strand
GATGAACTGAGATGGTTACGGTTCCACCACTCCCTTCGGTCGCACCATTCCCTTTGGTCATTGCCGCGCCTGCCCGCCGTGGAGGGTCACTCCTCGGAAATCACTCCTCGCAACGACCCACTTATTAATGTCATACCGGCGAAGGCCGGTAACCAGTGTTGATATTCGTGCGGGACGTCCCTGTCGCGCACCAAAGAAAAGATGTCAGGATCGCAAGGATCGCTGACCTACAATTAACAAATAACATAAGCTTGGCGGGTTCGCGGACGGACCTGCCCTACTTAAATGAAAATGTATTCTACTCAACCGCTGATGAGGATGACCGAAGATTGATGCGCGTCTACTTCTCCTCGACCTTGAACATAAATTTGTTCAGCGCGATTGTTTCATTCACTGGCTTACGCACACGGGGCGATTCGTCTTTTTTGCGCGTCCGCTCGTCGAGCAGATCAATCGGCCCTTTATACCCGAGCGAGATCATGCACATAACATGGAATTCATCCGGAATCGAAAGCGCGGCCTTAATTTTGGGCGCATCGTAGCCCGCCATCGGATGAGCCATGAGTCCCTCATCCGCCGCGCCGAGCAGGAGTGACATGACCGCCATGCCCGTGTCAAATTGATAATACATGACGGGATCGTCCTCGCGGCTGTAATCATCTTTTTGTCTGGCACACGGAGCAATTAATATCGGCGCTTTGGCCGCCCACTCATTGCCTAACGATAACCCTCCGGCGACTTTCGCATGCTGTTCTGGATCGGAGACAAATATAAACCGCCAAGGTTGGTTATTGTTGCACGATGGCGTCCAGCGGATTCGCTCAAAGAGCCGCTCAAGAACATCTTGCGGCACAGGTTTATCGAGGTAGGAACGACGGCTCTCGCGTTTCATGAAGCTGGTATCCGAGAGCTGCTTAAGAATTTTTTCAGAGTCGTAGGAGATAACTTTTTCAGACATTGACCGCCACCTGTGGTTTAAATGCGGTTTTGCCAAGCAGGACTTGCTGGCGTTTGCGGATCATCGCCTCGTTCATTTCAAAATCCGGGCCGACATTTTCAATCATGATCGATGAGGTACACGACGCATAACATCCAGCTTTGCGCAAATCACCGCCGGTTTTGAGATATTCAAAAGTAAACCCGGCCATATAGGTGTCACCCGCGCCTGTGGCATCGACCAAATCAATTTCGTAGGGCGGAATATCGATAAACTGTTTGCCATCGTAGATAATCGAGCCAAGCTCGGCGAGTGTGACAATGACAATCTTAGGACCCCATGAATGAATAATCCGCGCGGCTTCGTATGGGTCTTTGCGGCAGTCGATACCGGTAAGAACATGCCCTTCAAGTTCATTCGGCTTTACAATATCAAAGTACGCAAGCGCGTCTTCGATTCCTTCAGGCTTATGATGAAATATCCGTCCGTCATCATGCGCTCCGCGCAACAGGCCCTGCGGATCGCAGACGAACGGCCCGGGAAAGTTGTCGCGGATTTCTTCGATGTTGTCAAATGAGACTTCACCGAGTATAGGCCCGATAAGCACAGCCTTCGAATCCCAATAGAGTTCAGGCTTAATTGAGCCGATATGTGATGCGCGTCCAAGCAGATCAAGGGTGCGATTGCCGAAATTATCGTAATAGACAAGTGAGAAGCCGCCCGTTTCCGGCGAGGGAATAATATGCGACTCGATTCCGAAGCGTTTGAGATCGGTCTCGAAACGTGACTTGTAATCATCACCGACCGCGCCGATAAGTTTGGTTTTCTCCCCCATTTTTGAAAGGGCGAGCGCGGCATTGGTGGAACAGCCCGAAAGTATCCGGCCGGGTGTTTCAACTTTATGGGTTTTTATATAATCATAGACGGGATTTCCGATGGCCGTGATCATAAATCAATACAACTTTCGTTGGTCTTAGGTACCGAAACTTACAGGCTGAGGAATATCAGCCGCACCTCTATTCAAACACTCTTGCGATTACCGAGCACTTTTTTGGCGTAGGCCAAACGTTGGATTGCAGTGATAAGCGATGTCACACCGACAATGATTAAAGCAAATTCCAACCATCCGGCTTTTGGCCAGATACCGGTCGGGAAATAAATCTCAAGTACTGCGCCGATAATTATAAGCAGGAACTTCTCCGCGCGTCCTACCATTCCGACTGCGCAGTTTTCTATTTTACCCATAGATTCCGCCGCGGCGCGGGTATACGATGCGATAAGCATTCCAAAGAGCGCAAATATTCCCCATCCGGGATGGGCTGATCCCGAAAGTGTAATACCTGCCAAAATACAAAATTCGCCATAGCGGTCAAGGACATGATCGAAAATGCCGCCGAAAACTGTTCCCAAATCTCCCGCGCGGGCGGTAGAGCCATCGAGCATATCAGTAAATGCTGTGATTATCATCCAGAGGACGCCCCACATTATGTTGCCGGTCCAGAATTGTAATCCGGCGACTACTGCGCAGAGAAGTGAAACAACGGTGAGAACGTTGGGTGTGAACCCAAGTTTGAGACATACCCGGCCAAGAAACAACGATGATGCTTCGTACCACTGTCGTTTGCGTTGATTAATACCGGGTAACGTCTTTGTTTGGCCTTTTTCCATGTCCGGCCAATATATGGCGTGATTCATGTAACGTCAACCAAAGAGGGCTGGGGGAACGGAACCGATATTTCGAAAGCTGAATGTCAGCGACATCATATGAACCAAGCCTCTGATTGACTTTTGCTCCCGATGAAGGGATATTCACCCCCTATGTTTATTGATTATGTCGAAATTGAAATATTTGCCGGAAACGGCGGAGCCGGTTGTGTCGCCTTCCGCACCGAAAAATATGCCCCCAAAGGCGGACCCGATGGAGGTGACGGCGGCCGAGGCGGAAATGTCATCATTATCGCTGATTCCAACCTCACAACACTCTTGGATTATCGCTACAAAAGAATCTATAAGGCCGAAAACGGCCGGGGGGGCGAAGGCGGATTACGCACAGGCCGCTCGGGTGAACATATTATCCTTCGTGTGCCGGTCGGTACGCTCGTCAAAGATAAAGAGACCGGTGAGCAACTTGCAGATATGGATGTGATCGGAAGGGAAGAAGTTCTCGCCAAAGGCGGGCGCGGCGGAAAAGGAAATAATCATTACAAAACCTCGACCAACCAAGCCCCGCGCCAAGCCCAGGATGGTCGTCCCGGCGAAGAAAAAAAGCTATCGCTGGAGCTTAAGCTGCTCGCCGATGTCGGACTGGTCGGACTTCCCAACGCTGGCAAATCGACAATTCTTGCTACTTTTTCTGCGGCGCGTCCCAAAATCGCCGATTATCCCTTCACCACGCTTATTCCCAATCTTGGAATTGTAAAATTCCGAGAATTCAAATCCTGTGTCATGGCTGATATTCCTGGACTTATCGAAGGCGCGTCCGAAGGAAAAGGCCTGGGACATCAGTTCCTCAAACATATCCAGCGCACTTCGTTGCTTGTCTATGTCATAGATGTAAATGAAGAAAATATCAAAGCAACTCGTGCATTACTGATGGCAGAACTTCAGAAATTCGATACTTCTCTATCAGGCAGGCCCTCAGTAACAGTAATCACCAAGATTGACACTATTGACAGCAAGGCCTTAAAAGCGATTTCAAAAAAATTACCCGCCGACTATCTTTACCTTTCTGCCGTTGCCGGAACGGGGAAAGATAAATTTTTGCAAACCCTCGAGGAAAAACTTGACCAGCTCCGAGCTTGAAGCCCGCCTGAGCGCTACCATATCTCTGTTGAATGTCCCCGGTGTTGGAAAGACACTGTGCGGCCGACTGATCAAAAAATTCGGGTCGGTTGATACAATTTTTGGCGCCAGTCTCGATGAACTTGCACAAATTCAAGGCATCTCCCGCGGAATAGCCTCTGAGATACGGGCTTTTGACCAGTTCGATGCGTCGCACAAGATTGCCGCTCAGATTGTAGAGCTAAAGTGGACTATACTTTTTCCGGATCATCCGGAATATCCTCCCCGCCTCACCCAAGTATCTGATCCACCACCCTTTTTATTCCGACTTGGACAACCCACCCCTCCTGAATCAAAAATGGTCGCCATTGTCGGCACAAGGCATCCATCAGAAGCCGGACAGGCCTTTGCATTTACGTTGGCGTCTCAACTGTGCGAAGCCGGAATCACCGTCGTATCGGGTATGGCCGAAGGAATAGATTCAGCGGCGCATAAAGGGGCGCTGGATTGCGGCGGGATGACTGTTGCCGTTTGGGGCACGCCCCTCAATGTTATTTTCCCCTCTTTTAACCGCCCACTGGCCGAAGAACTCAAAGCGAAAGGGACAATCTATTCCGAATATCTCCCTGATTCAGATTACCATGCGGCCAATTTTCCACAAAGAAATAGAATTATCTCCGGGCTTTCGGAAGCCGTGATCGTTGTGGAGGCCGGCATCAAATCGGGGGCCTTGATAACCGCGGAACTTGCCCTCGAACAAGGACGCGAGGTTTTCGCCGTCCCCGGATCGCCGATGTCCGATAAAAGTATTGGCACAAACAGCCTCATCAAAAAAGGAGCGCGGCTATTAACCGATATTGGAGACCTCTTTGAGGAATTGCCCCGCCTCAAAGGGGAGGTGAACAGCCGGAAATTCGAGCGAATTGAGCAGTTAACCGGCAAAGAGCAAGAGCTGGTAAAGCTTTTGGCCGATGGGCCGATCCAGATCGATACTCTTTCGCGAACTTCTAATTTGTCAGTTTCTGAGCTTATGGAGTTTCTTCTGGCATTAGAACTTAAGGGCATTATCCAGGAACTTTCCGGCAAACGTTTCGGACTGTGTGAGTGATTGTTGTGATCAGCCGTTCTACCAAAATAATCAACAGACTCGGGCTTCATGCCCGGCCATCGGCGATGCTGGTCTCTGTCGCCACAAGATTCAAGTCCGAAGTCTTTTTCACAAAAGATGGTCTTCAAGTCAACGGCAAATCGATTATGGGCGTAATGATGCTGGCCGCAGAAAAAGGCTCAGAGATACTTGTGGAGGTCGATGGGCCTGATGCCGAAGCCGCTCTGGAAGAGCTTATCAAAGTTATTGAAAGTGGCTTTGGAGAGAATTCCTGATTTGGCATCGTAGTTATTGTTGTTGCCAGTGGGCTGTTTCTCCTCCTATTTTCATTCAACAAAGTAACCAAAGCAAAGTAGCCGCGAAGAGATGTCAGATAGACGAAAAGTTATAAAGGGCGAGTCGATTTCATCGGGCATTGTTGTGGGCAATGCACGGGTCTTGTCTTCAGGTGAACTTATTATATCCGAACAACTTATAAGTCAGGCAAAGATTCCACAAGAAATCTCTGCCCTCGATGCCGCCGTTTCTGCCACAGTTCTCTACCTTGAAAATCTGCGCGATGACGCCAGCAAGAAAATGGCCGCGCCCCCGACTAAAATCTTTGACGCCCAAGCACTTATAGCAGGAGACGCCCAGTTTCTCAACCAAGTCAAAGAAGAGATAAGAGCCAAGAAAAAGAACGCCGCCCATGCCTATAACTCTATGGTGCAGAAATCAATAACTCCGCTTAAAGAGTCGCAAGACCTCTATATGCGCCAGTTGGCGCAAGATATAGAAGCAGTGGCAAGAAAAGTCCTTCTTCGTCTGACTGGCGCTCACAAAACGGCAGACAACTCCCCCTTTCCTCCAAATACTATACTTGTCAGCAAATCATTTACTCCGGCTGAAATTATGAGCTATCGAAACCGGAAAGCGGTTGGTTTTATTGTTGGCGAAGGTGGCAAGAACTCACACATGGCCCTTATTGCCCGATCGCTCATGCTTCCGACTATCGTTTTAGAAAAAAACTGGAGCCAGCTTTCTGATAACCAGCCGGTTGCTATCGACGCCACACAAGGAGAGGTAGTGCTTTTCCCCACTGAAGAAGAGGTAGAACAGTATCAAAAAACTCGCAAGAAGCTCGGGCCGGCCCTAGTTCTCAGAATCAAGAAGCTTGTGGATTTGCCGCCCAAGACGGCTGACGGCCAAATCATCACAATCGGCGCGAATTTGGAGCTTCCCGGACCAGTCGAGGATATCCTCGCCGAGCAGAATTTCCCCGTGGGACTCTATCGTACAGAGTTTATGTACCTCGAAGAAGGGGGTTTCCCAAGCGAAGAAAAACAACTTGGCTACTATACCCACATTGCCGAAAAATTTATCAACTCGTATGTGGTTTTGCGGACATTCGATCTTGGCTCCGATAAAATTGCAATCGACGGCCACTTTCCGCATGAAGAAAACCCGGCTCTGGGGTGGCGTGGGATTAGGTCCATGCTGGACCTGAGCGATATATTCAAAATCCAAATTCGGGCAATCTTGCGGGCATCGGAACACAAAAATCTGCGAATACTGCTGCCGATGATCTCAGATTTGGGCGAGGTGGAGCAAGTCAAAAAACTAATTTCGCAGGTAATGTATGAGCTAAAAAAAGAAAAGATTCACTTTGATCAAGCCATAAAAATTGGCATGATGGTGGAAGTGCCATCGGCGGCGCTGACTCTTGAGAGTATGTTGCCGCTGGTGGACTTTGTGGCGATTGGAACAAATGATCTGACACAGTACACGATGTCGGCAGATCGCAACAACGCCCGCGTAACCGGATTGTATAATCCCATGCACCCCTCGGTGCTGACGCTGATTAAAATGACGGTTGACGCCTGTCTCCGGCATCGGAAGCCGGTTTGCATTTGCGGCGAGGCCGCTGGCGATCATCCGGCGATTCCCTTGTTTATCGGGATGGGAATCACAGAATTTTCGATGAATCCAGCAAAAATCTTTGATGTTTGCCGGCTCATACGTAAAATAGACACCACAATGGTTCGAGCTTTGGTCGGTCCTGTTCTTTCCAGCGGCACGGCATCGGTTGTCAGCCGCAAGCTCCAAAGCTACAAGAATGCATTGGAAAGACGAGAACCTTAACACGATAGGAAACACTGTTTTGTCAACATTAGATAGCATACAAGACATCCGCTCGCTTGATCCGGGGAATATGTACAATCGTATTTTCGATTTTCCGGAGCAATTGACCGATGCGCAAAAAATCAGCGCCGCCTGGAAAATCGACGCCCAGGGATTTGCTGGAATAAAAAATATCGTTGTCATTGGAATGGGCGGATCGGCTATCGGCGGAGACCTCGTGCGGTCGCTGCTCGCCAATAAACTGCTTGTGCCATTTCAAGTCTGCCGCAACTACGTCCTGCCGGAATATGTCGATGACGAAACCCTTGTGATTGCGTCGTCGTATAGCGGCAACACCGAAGAAACACTTTCGGCTGTAGAGGACGCTCTTGGCCGCAAAGCATTAATGGTCGCCATCACCACTGGCGGATTACTCGAAGATGTTGCCAAACTCAATGACATTCCCTACATCAAAATACCCGGCGGACTTCAGCCACGCGCCGCACTCGGCTATTCTTTTGTCCCGCTTCTTTTGTTTTTTGAAAAGATTGGATTGGTCAAAGGATTGTCGGCTCAACTGACAGCCGCTATCGCGCGAATTCAGAAAACACGCGAGCAGTTTATTGAAGATCTACCCACTGAGAAGAATCCTGCCAAACGTCTCGCCGCGCAGATTATAGGCAAAATTCCTGTGGTGTATGCCGGGCCGACACTTAGCGATGTTGTTGCTGTACGCTGGAAAGGGCAGTTGTGCGAGAATGGAAAAAATTTGGCCTTCGCCAACACCTATCCCGAGTTTAACCACAATGAACTTGTCGGGTGGAGCGAGACAATAGCTTCCCACAAGGAACATCTGATAGTCATTCAGCTCCGCGATTCCGACGACCATCCCAAAGTGAGCCGCCGTATGGACACGGTGCGAGGCATTATCGAAAAGCAGGGGATAAAAGTTGTCGAATTCCAATCAGTTGGTAGTAATTCACTTGAACGCATGCTCTCGTTGATTCAAATGGGAGATTTTGTCTCATACTATCTTGCTATTTTGAATGGCGTCGACCCGACTCCGGTTGAAGCGATTGAGACGCTGAAGAAAGAGCTGGGTAAGTAGGTTATATGGCTTATGCGGCATGACTTTGTTGGTAGCCCAGCCCTCTCGCGAGTGTCAAATCCTCATCGGAGCCTATCTCGTGAGCAACTTTGACCTTATACGTCGTTGCGAGGAATGACTTCCTATGAATGACGAAGCAATCTCATGTTTTCTTTTTTCTAATAGGACGAACATATGCAATTGTCATCCCAGCATCCCTTTAATCATGCAAGTTTCCCTTTTGTCATTCCAGTCCGCCACGGCGGAGAATCCATCTTAATCTTCGCTTGACTCTGACACATCAATGAGTATTTATATAATAAATGTCCGCCTACTATGTGTGCATCCTCGCCAGTCAAAGAGACGGCACATTATACGTCGGCATGACCAACAATCTTATCAAACGAGTTTATGAACACAAGCATGATCTAATTAATAGCTTTACCAAACGATATGGAGTTCATGTCGTGGTCTTTTATGAGCAGACCGAAGATGTCACCTCTGCCATACAAAGAGAAAAGCAGATAAAGGCTGGAAACGGGCATGGAAAATTGAAACTATTGAAAGAGACAATCCAGAGTGGCGTGACTTATATGATGGTCTTGTCTGAATGAAAAAGAGAAGATGGATTCTCCGCCGTGGCGGACTGGAATGACAATAAGAGAAGTGTATTGAGACCTTGCATAATACCCATTATAATCTTCCTCTAATCCCGAGACAAAGCTGTGGAATTCTTAATATCAATAATTGACCTCTTTCTCCACCTCGACGACCATCTCCATAAAATTATACTCGAGTATGGGACTTGGACCTACGCCATTCTCTTCCTGATAATTTTCGCCGAAACCGGTCTTGTTGTAGCCCCGTTTCTTCCCGGCGATTCACTTCTTTTTGTCGCAGGGACATTCGCCGCCTCGGGCTCACTTGAAATCGGATGGCTGCTCAGTCTGCTTATTATCGCGGCAATTTTGGGAGATGCGCTCAACTACGCTATCGGCAAAAAGATCGGGACATCGGTCTTTGACAAGCCAAGTCGTTTTTTCAAACGGAGATATCTCGATAAAACCCATCAATTCTATGAAAAGTACGGCGGCAAGACAATTGTCATTGCCCGTTTTGTGCCGATTATCAGGACATTTGCGCCGTTTCTGGCCGGAGTTGGCAATATGGGTTATTTTCGTTTCTTCAGTTACAATGTTATCGGGGCCATTCTCTGGGTGTTACTTTGCACCTTGACCGGATACTTCTTTGGCAACCTGCCGATAGTGAAGGATAATTTCGGGCTGGTCATAATCGCGATTATCGTTATTTCTGTTCTTCCGGCTTTAATTGAAGTCATCAAACTCCGCTCCCAAAAGCTATCCAATCAGCCAAACAAGAATTAATACCTGATCTCTCTACTTTTTCTACTTCATATCAAACCAAATCCAGATTGAGCGCGTCTATAGAGAGAAGAGACGAGTATCATCATTGACAACAGTGATTCGACAGGTATATTAGGCTGTGCCACACATAAAACGTATATCTCAATCAGTTTTTTTTGTTCTCACTTTTGCTTTCATACTTTTTTCGGCTTGCCCTACCGGCGCCCAGGAAGAAACTCCGGCCGTTGCTGAAGTGTCGCAGAAGCTCTTTCGCGCAGACAGAACCAATGTTTTGATTTTCAGCCTCATCTTTGCCGGAGTTATTTTGACCTACACCAAACTGGCGAAAAAAGGCAAGCCGCTCTTCATCCGTAAGATAGCGGGACTCGACGCCCTCGAAGAAGCTGTCGGTCGCGCGACCGAAATGGGCAAACCGGTTCTCTTTATTCCTGGGCTTCAGGAACTGGACGAGATGGAAACGATCGCCGGTATATCGATACTTGGTCGCGTGGCAAAAATAACTGCCCAGTATGACACCCCGCTCATGGTCCCGGTGCGCTATCCATTGGTTCTTGCCGCCGGACAGGAAGCGGTCGAACAGGCCTACATTCAAGCTGGCAAGAGAGACTCATACAATAAAGATTGTGTGCGGTATGTGGCCGGAGAGCAGATGGCTTTCGCGGCAAGCGTCAATGGCCTCATGATGCGCGAGCGTCCAGCGGCTAATATTTTCATGGGAGCTTTTTTCGCCGAATCGCTGTTGCTTGCCGAGACCGGCAATGCCGCAGGATCGATTCAGATAGCCGGGACGGCGCGTCCCGAACAAATTCCATTTTTTATAGCCGCCTGTGATTACACGCTCATGGGCGAAGAGCTCTATGCGGCTTCGGCTTACCTTTCACATGAACCGCTGTTGCTTGGTGGTCTCAAAGGGCAGGACCTGATCAAAGTTATCATAATCGTGGCGCTCGTTGTCGGGATGGTTCTTATCCTGACCGGCAATGGCACCAGATATGTGGAGTTATTCATTCCAAAATGAGAACTCTCCTCCCGCTTGCAATCGCCTTTATTTCCGGCCTGATTATGGTCATCGCCTTCTTCATAAATCCAGAACAGAAGACTGTCGGCACTATTTCACAGGATCTCCTGATCTGGAGTTCTATTATCGGCGGGTTTACATTCCTCCTTGGCGCAATTTCAATCACTCGTGTAAATTGGAAACAGGTTTCCATGCGTAAACCGGGCTGGGGCTATAATCTCCTTACCGTTCTTGCGGTTTTTGTTATGGCCGTCCCGGCGCTTTGGCCGGCCGCTTGGCTGCCATCTGGTTGGGAACGCCTTGCAGGAAGGAATGCCGGTTCGATTTACGACTGGCTCTTTCTCTACACAGCGACTCCGATGAGCCAGACGATGTTTGCGATTCTGGCCTTTTACATTGCATCGGCGGCCTACCGGGCGTTTCGCGCGCGGAGTACCGAAGCCACACTTTTGCTGCTCACCGCCTCTATGGTTATGCTCTGGCGGGTGCCGATGGGCGAAGCTTTTCTTTTGTTTATTTCACCTGACCTGCCTGGCGTTATCAACACCTATATCATGGGCGGTATTAGCCTTTCTGTCCAGCGCGGAATTATAATCGGCGCGGCGCTCGGAGCGGCGACTATGTCTCTTCGCATTCTGCTTGGCATTGAACGCACCTATATGGGCAGGTCATAGCTGATGAATATCTGGCAGAGACTGGCTGGACTGCATAGGCAGTGGATTTTCATTCTTGTCTGGATAGCCGTAATTTTCCCGCTCATTGTTCCTGCAACGTTTGAAATAAGCACGACGCCCGAAGTCAAAGCGCTCTATGATGCAGTCGAAGCTCTGCCTGATTCCTCGGTTGTCATGCTTACTTTCGATCTCTATCCCAATGCCCTGGCCGAGACAGAACCCATGACCCGCGCCGCACTGCATCATCTCTTTAGGAACAATCATAAAGTTGTTACTGTAACCACTATTCCTCTGGGCGGACCATCGGTCGCCGAGCGAGTGACACGAGAATTAGCGGCGGAATACGGCAAAGTCTATGGGACTGATTTTGTCAATTTGGGATACAAGCCGAACTATGTTTCGGTGCTCAAGGGGATGGGAAGCTCGATTGAATCGATTTATCCGGCTGATAATTCCGGCACACCTCTTGGGCGGTTGCCGCTTATGACAACAGTGAAAAATTATGCGGACATCGCCTTTATTTTTGTGGTGACCGATAACGGTATCATTGATTTCTGGATATCCATCGTCAACGCCCAATTTGGCAAACCGGTCGGCGCGGGAGTGACGTCGGTCATGGCCCCCAAACAATATGCCTATATTGGCTCGGGCCAGCTTACCGGCATGCTTGGAGGCATGAAAGGGGCGGCGGAATACGAGCAGTTAGTTGGAAAACCTGCTTTGGCAGTGACTGGAATGGGAATACAGTCACTTGTTCATTTTCTTCTGATAGGCCTTATCGTTGTTGGTAATCTCGGCTTCTTTATGAACCGCCGCTCTCAGGCTAAAAAAGGCGGAGGGGCGTAACAATGGAAATTTTCCAGATATGGGTCATGGCCTTTTTCACGCTGGCCATATTTTCATTTCTCTATGCGGACAATCCGGTTTTCAAATTTGCCGAGCATATTTTCGCCGGAATAACCGCCGGCTACTATGTCGCGCTCTATCTCGATACCGTAGTTAAACAGCAACTTTGGCAACCGTTAACACAGGATTTCAATTCGAATTGGTTGCTTATTTTCCCCGGCATTCTCGGTCTGCTCATGTTCGCCCGGCTCTATCCCAGATTTTCATGGCTTGCGCGGATTGGTCTGGCCTTTGTTATGGGGACTACCGCGGGAGTTTTTCTGATGTCTGAACTGCATGGCAACGTGCTTGGGCAAATGGCTGGCACTATGCAAATCCAGCAGACAGGTGGAGAGCCAAACTATGTGTTGACCATTCTTATCATTATCGGACTGATTTCCACGCTCATATATTTTTACTTTTCAAAAGAGCATGTCGGCGCGCTTGGTGCGACGGCCAAACTGGGTATCTGGTTTATCATGATTTCATTCGGAGCCCATTTCGGCTATACCGTGATGGCCCGTATTTCCCTGCTTATTGGCCGGGTTTACTTCCTCTGGACAGACTGGATAGGGTCATTTATAACGTAAGCGGATTTAGGTATCCGAGTTCCCCTCTTCCGTCGGGTCTTGCTTATGTCAGAGCGAAGCGAAGACATGAGTGCTGAGGCTTCCGAAGTCCGCCCACGGCGGGTGACCTGACGGTCACTTGGTGCGGGGCATCCGCTGCGGCGGACCCCACGAATACCGATGCTTGTTTCCACTTTCCCGCTACAACGGACAGGCGTGAGCGGACGGTGTGATCTTATCTTCTTTGTAGCCCACCCAACGGGTGGGTTCTTATTTGCTCGGTGCATACCGAAGAAAAACCCACCGCAAGCGGTGGGGTACCCGAGTTAGGTTAGAGACCACGTCAGGGGACTGTATCCCCATAGGGGAAGCCAGCCACTTTCTCATTTTCCTATCATCATATTCTTTGCACTGCCCTCCGATTTGGGCTTGTCTGTCACGCCCGCCATACCTACCTTGAGTCCGATTTGAGGGATACAATTTTATGAAAGTAATCATTCCGGTCGCTGGAATCGGCACCCGATTGCGGCCACATACCCATTCGACCCCCAAACCGCTTCTGCATGTGGCGGGCAGGCCGATTCTCGCCCATATTTTGGAGCCAATTGTCAAACTTTCTCCAGACGAAGTCATTTTTGTGGTCGGTTTTATGGGTGAGCAGATTGTAGAGTGGGTAAAGAAGCACTATACGTTTCGTGCGACCTTTATTCAGCAGGATAAACTGCTGGGGCTCGGTTATGCCCTTCATTTGGCTATGGCAAATATCGACAACGAGCCGCTGCTTGTGGTGCTTGGCGATACCATCGCCGACTGTGATCTGGGGCAATTCATTAAGATCGGGGAGAATGTGCTGGGGTTGCGCCAAGTTGACGATCCTAAACGATTCGGACTTGCCGAAATTCAAAATGGAATCGTCGCTAGACTCGAAGAAAAACCCGAGCATCCAAAATCGAACCTTGCCGTCATTGGTCTCTATTATTTCAAGAGCGCCGCGCCAGTCAAAAAGTCACTCTCGAACCTTGTTGAGTCGGGAAAAACAACCCGCGGTGAGATCCAGTTGACCGATGCCTTGCAGGATATGATAGATGGCGGGACGAAATTCACTCCCTTCGAAGTCAAACGATGGTATGATTGCGGCAAAAAAGAGACGATGCTTGAGACCAACAGATACCTCCTTCAGTCACAGGCCGCAACCGCTCCGTCTCCAAATGCGTATTCCGGCTCGCTTATCAAGCCTCCGGTCTACATTGCGGCCAATGCCTCGATAATCGATTCTATCCTTGGACCGTTCACTTCGGTCTCAGCCGGAACAACCATTAAAAACAGTACTGTCGCCAATTCAATTGTTGGAGAAGATGTAACTATCGAATCGATGCATATTATAGATTCATTGGTCGGACATCGATCAAAATTGATTGGATTGATGGACCGAGTCTCGGTCTTCAATATCGGCGAGGATACATCGATTGCCTGCGACAAGAGTCGCCCCTAACACATGCATATCAGTATTTTTTATAGTAAGAGGAGCATATAAATGTCTCGCGGAAATTTTTTGTTTACATCCGAATCGGTGACAGAAGGCCATCCCGACAAACTCGCCGATCAGATCTCGGACGGCGTCCTCGACGCTGTTTTGGCAAAAGATCGCAAAGCCCGAGTGGCTTGCGAAACATTTGTCACAACCGGCCTTGTTATTGTGGGGGGTGAGATCACAACCCATGCCTATGTCGATATTAATGGTATTGTGCGCGGGATAATCAAAGATGTCGGTTACACCAAAAGTTCTTACGGTTTCACCCATAACACCTGCGCCATTCTCAATACCATAGGCACCCAGTCGCCCGATATTGCCCAAGGTGTAAACACTGGCGGCGCCGGAGATCAGGGCCTCATGACCGGTTATGCCTGCCGTGAGACAAAAGAATTGATGCCGCTTCCCATTATGATGGCGCACAAATTAGCAGCTCGGCTTGCCGAAGTCCGCAAAAAAGGAATCCTGAAATATCTCGGACCGGACGGGAAATCACAGGTCACGGTTGAATACGAAGATAGCAAACCGAAACGAATCGACACGATTGTTGTCTCGACCCAGCACTCCGAGGATATTTTGGATAAGACCGGCAAAAAAATAACAAATCGGTCGCGCGAGGAGATTATCAAAACGGTCATCCTGCCCGTTGTCCCCCAAAAGCTCATCGACAAAAAGACAAAGTTCTATGTCAACCCGACCGGAAAATTTGTCATCGGTGGTCCGCAGTCGGATACAGGAATGACCGGAAGAAAAATCATTGTGGATACCTATGGCGGAATGGCATCGCATGGCGGCGGCGCATTTTCAGGCAAAGATGCCACAAAGGTTGACCGCTCGGCCTGCTACATGGCGCGCTATATCGCAAAGAATGTTGTTGCATCCGGCCTCTCCGACAAATGCACAATCCAGCTTGCATACGCTATCGGGATCGCCGAGCCGGTCTCGCTTATGGTCTTTGCCGACGGCACCGAGAAGATCCCTGAAAGACAATTGGCAAAAATCATCCGAAGACATTTTGATCTCACTCCGAGGGGAATTATTCAATCGCTTGATCTGCTTCGGCCTATTTATCGCAAGACTGCGGCGTATGGACACTTCGGACGCACCGAGCGCGAATTCACCTGGGAGAAAACTGACAAAGCAAAACTCTTATTAAAGGACGCGTAGAAATCATGGCGACAACCTCAGATATTAAAGATGCCGCGCTTGCTAGCGAAGGAAAAAAGAGAATAGAGTGGGCCGAAAAGAGCATGCCCGTGCTTCGCCTCATCCGTGAGCGATTCACAAAGGAAAAGCCGCTCAAAGGCATTACGATTGCCGCATGCCTTCATGTCACCACCGAGACTGCCAATCTGATGATTACCCTCAAAGCAGGCGGAGCAAATGCGGTGCTGTGCGCATCAAATCCCCTCTCAACTCAGGATGCGGCAGCATCGGCATTGGTACATGAATACGGCATTCCTGTGTTTGCCATCAATGGCGAAGACAACAAAACGTACTACAAACATATAAACCAGGCTATTGACACCAAGCCGAATATCACAATGGATGACGGCGCAGACCTTGTAAGTGTCCTGCACACCGAGCGCAAAGAGTCTGTCGCCAATGTTCTTGCCGGAACCGAGGAAACAACCACAGGCGTAATCAGATTAAAGGCGATGGCTCAGGATGACGCTCTTTTATTTCCTGTGATTGCCGTCAATGACTCTAAAACAAAACATTTTTTTGATAACCGATACGGAACCGGTCAATCGACCCTTGACGGCGTAATCCGCGCGACAAATATGCTTATCGCCGGATCGACAGTCGTCATCGCCGGCTATGGCTGGTGCGGGCGCGGAGTGGCGGTTCGGGCGAAGGGTCTTGGCGCGACCGTTATCGTGACCGAAGTCGATCCGGTAAAGGCCATTGAAGCGGTTATGGACGGTTATTTGGTCATGCCAATGTCCAAAGCCGCTCCGCTGGGAGACCTTTTTATTACTGTCACCGGGGATGTCAATGTTATTCGTATAGAGCATTTTGTTAAGATGAAAGACGGCGCGATTATCTGCAACTCGGGACATTTCAATGCCGAGATAGACCTTCCCGCCCTGGCAAAATCTTCTTCAAAACGGCGCATGGTCAGACAGCACATCGAGGAGTTTACTATAAAAGGGAAGAAGATTTATCTTCTGGCCGAAGGGCGCCTTATCAATCTGGCCGCCGCAGAGGGGCATCCGGCGATGGTGATGGATATGTCATTTGCCAATCAGGCTCTCTCGGCGGAGTATGTCGTGAAAAACCACAGCAAATTATCCCGCCAGGTGTACGTTGTGCCGGAGAAGATCGACGCCGCAATTGCGGCCTTGAAATTGAAATCGATGGGTATATCGATAGACAAATTGACACCCGAACAAAAAAAGTACCTCGCCTCATGGGAGATGGGAACGGTTTAAGTGCGGAGGCATGTTTGCCAAACCGGATGGCAATTTGGCCGCTCTGTTCGAACCTGCCCAATACTTTTTTTTACACGGAGCATAGGTAATGTCTATTTCAAAAGATTTTCTTCTGCCACACCTGACAAACAATCATCGAGCAACACGCAGGCTGCTTGAGGATGTCACCGATAAAGAATCTCTGGTCACCGTGCCGAACACAAACAGCCACATCCGCTGGATAACCGGACATATCATCACGACCTGCTATTCTGCAACTAAGGCGCTCAAAAAAGAGCCGACCATTGATCCATCGCTTCTCGCCCTCTTCAAACGTGGAGAGCCAGTTGCCGCAGATTCGTCGCTCTATCCGTCAATGGATGTGCTGCGTGTGTCGATCCAGACAATCCATGAGGAACTTCAACAAGCCGCAAACGACGCCACCGATGAGATTTTGCAATCTCCTTTCGGCGATCCGGCTTCAAAAACATCGGTACTCAACTGGGTTTTGACTTTGGCTAGTCATGATTTTTACCATACCGGACAGATAATGCTGATTCGGAGACATCTTGGCAAAGAGGCCCTGTTCGGGTAAGGGGAAACCGGGTTGTTTCATCACACATCGGCTATACCACCCCGATCACTATTGATGCAGCTATCAGCGGTTTTTTGCTCGAATCTGACTCATCGTAGACCTCAGCCTGACAAAAATAAAATTTGGAGCCGGCCTTTACTACCCATCCTTCTGCCATAACACGTTTCGCTTGGGCCATTCTCACAAGTGATGTGTTAATGCTAATAGAGACCAGATTTTCACCTTTGCCAATCAGCGACCAAGCTGCGCAGCCTGCGACGGCATCGGCGAGTGTAATCAAAGCCCCGGCATGAAAGGCACCATGCTGCTGCGTAAGCGATTGATGCATTTCCATACAAGCGACAACCCGTCCCGGCTCTATGCTCGATAACCTAATCCCCAAATGGTTGTGCATTGGTGTTGCCTCAAATAGTTTTTCAACCGAGGCGCGATAATTTGGATTTTGCGGTGTAAAAGCCGGCATGGACTTCTCCTCAGACGTTTCTTTCATTGACTAAACATATCAGCGGAGTGATTATTAGTCAATGCGTTTACCGAGCCAGCGTCTGATACTTATCGCCGTATTCACGGTTCTTCTCATTGTGCTTGTCAATTTGGTGTGGTGGCTCTTTTATCAGAAGACCGAACGGATGCTCGACGAGCAACTTGCCCGACGGCTGTCGTCACTTGCGCAGGCATCGACCATCACTTTGTCTAATTCTTTAATCCTCTCATTGAGAGACGGAGATCTTGACAGCTATGCGGCAACCGTCGGCCTGCTCGAAGAACTCCGGCTGACTGATTCACTGTCAGAAGTCTTTATCCTTGATGAGACATATCGCTATCTTGCGACTACCTCTCTGGAAGCCGATTCGACTTATTTCCTGACGCTTATCAATGGTATTTATCTTGATTCGCTGTTCTTTGGATTGACTGAGAATGTTATTGTCAGTCCCACCTATCAGACCGGCTCACTTTATCTCAAGTCTGTATTCGCTCCCATTCGTGACTCGCTGGGTGTCACCTATGCCGTGCTGGGAGTTGAAGCCAGTGTCGATTATTTTGAGGACCTATACACACTCAAAACGGGTTTGAGCTTTTCGACAGCTATGTCACTTCTCGCGGGACTTGGTCTTGGATTGATCTTCCTGCTTTTACAACGCCAATTGAATCGAACCGAACGAAGACTATTCCTGAGCGAAACTCATGCCTACCTTGGACGGATGGTCGCAGTGGTGGCCCACGAAATAAAAACCCCCCTCATGATTATTCGCGGCTCGGCAGAACGAATAAAAAAAAAGACAGATATGAACGAAGCCGGAGATATAATAGAAGAGGCCGACCGGCTCAATGGAGTCGTTTCGGGCTATCTCTCTTTTGCCAAGGCTGATGGCGCTCTGCTCTCCGGTGACCATGCCGAACGCTTTGACTGCATCCCGTTTATTTCAGACGTCAAAAAACAGATTGTGGCAAAATACGCTCCTGAAGTTATAATTTGGTTGGAGTATGAATTGCCCGATACTTTTCCGGTGACCAGCTACCGGGGCTCGCTTCGCCAGGTTCTTGTCAATTTGTTATTCAACGGCGCCGATGCCTGTAAGAATGCCACTAAGCCTATTACGTTAGGATTGTTTTTTGAGCAACAAGCGCGAACATTCAGCATACACGTTATCGATACGGGAACCGGCATCTCGAAACAAGAGCAGAGGAAACTGTTTGAACCCTTTTATACGACAAAACAAACCGGATCCGGGCTGGGTCTGTATCTCTCAAAAAAACTAATTGTCGAAATGGGCGGAAATCTACACATTGAATCAAAGAAAAACGAAGGGACAGCTATGGTAGTAACGCTGCCGGTCGATATGAAAGACGCTCATGGCCAGAATATTAATCGTTGACGACGAACCAAAAATGACCTCGCTCATCTGCGGGGAACTCGAAGATGCCGGTCATACCGTCACGACAACCACTCGTCCCGCCGAAGCTCTTTTTCTGCTCGACAAGCACTCATTTGATATCGTCATAACCGATCTGTCCATGCCCGATATCGATGGCATGAAAATTCTCGAAAAGGGCCTCGAGAAAGACGGCACCGAGGTTATTCTCATGACCGCCTTCGGCTCTATCGAATCTGCGGTCAAGGCCATGAAACTCGGGGCGGCCGATTACCTCATCAAACCCTTTTCACTCGAAGAGCTTGCCCTCCAAGTAAAAAAGCTCGCCGACAAACAAAAACTCAGCTCTCTCAAAGAACATTTTGAACAGGCCGCGATGGAGAAGATCGGAGTGGAATTCATTGGTACTTCATCATCTGCAACCCGCATCAAAACTATGATTGCCAAAGTCGCCCCCGCCTCGGCGACAGTTCTCCTTACTGGAAGATCCGGGACAGGCAAAGAACTCGCCGCCCGAATGATTCATGATATCTCACCGCGAAAAGCCCAGCCCTTTATCGCCGTCAATTGTGCCGCCCTCACCGAGACACTTCTTGAATCCGAGCTCTTTGGTCATGAGAAAGGAGCGTTCACCGGCGCGGTTGCTCGAAAACGGGGACGGTTTGAACTTGCTGAACGAGGCACAATTTTCCTCGATGAAATCGGGGAAATGCCGCTTTCGATGCAAACCAAGCTCCTTCGAGTGCTGGAAGAGCGCAATCTCGTTCGGGTCGGCGGAGTCGACACGATTCCGATCGATGTCCGTGTTATCGCGGCTACGAACAGGAATCTCAAGACCGAAATCCAGACAGGAAAGTTTCGTGAAGACCTCTATTTCCGTCTCAATGTCTTTCCCATCGAAATGCCGGCGCTCTCAGAACGCGGGAACGATGTCATTGAAATTGCGATCTCTATCCTTCGCAAGCTTCGTTATGCATTCAGTACTCTGGATAAGCCAGTCGCCGATCTGCTCATCTCCTATGATTGGCCGGGAAACATTAGAGAGTTAAGAAACGCCCTTGAGCGGGCAGTCATTCTCGCTGACGGTGAACGACTGACAGTCGACCACTTTTCGTTGGATATCGAATCCGATTCTGACAGCCGCCCATTAGTCACCAATTCACGAACTGAAAGCGAAGGTCTTGAACAGGCGGAACGGGAGATGATTCTCAAGGCTCTTGAAAAGAGTGAGGGAAATAAAACCGAGGCGGCAAAATTATTGAAAATTACCCGGCGACGGCTATACAGCCGGATGAAAGCCCATGAAATAAAGGGGTAGACGATTGAAAACTATACCAATAGCCGTTTTGGGAGCATAGGTGACTATTGCGAAACCGCCCACATCATTTAAGATGAGGTTTTATCCCGATTGGGTCATTGCAATGTGCGCTAATGTACCCCGAGGTTCATTAAGCAGTCATGAGAGAATTGGTGAGCAATATATATCATTGTTTTATAATAGTTTAGGGCTATATTTGTGGTAGGCATGCCGGTTGTTTATTTAATAAGTATGCAAATCATAAGATTAATAAAATCGCGCCTTGTTATCCTTTTGGCCATGCTCCTTCTGGTGCTCCCAGTTATAGGTGCAGGAGCACAGCCAAACGACGATTCTCGACGGATTGTCATGCTCCAAAGTGAACTGGAACAGACCGACGATCTTATCGCTCGAGCTTCCAATAAGGCAAGGACTTCTTCGAATCCAATATCACAGAAACTTGCCGCGCAGGCCGGAGAACTTCAGAAAGAGGCGTGGGTAAGTTTCTCCCTGCGCACCGAATCAGGATTCCGGCTTGCCCGTCAATTTACTGCTCAGGCCCATGAAACTGCCCAAAGCTCGCTTGGCAATAGCCCGAAAGGGGAACGACTCGACGATTTTGTGCTCCGCAGACTCGAGCGGATTCAGGAGCTTGTCGACCGAACCGAAGCAGAGATAGGCCAGGATTCTGCTCATGGACGCTTTGAGCTTTACCAATCGGCTCGCTCGGATTTGGAGCGAGCATGGGTATTGTATAGAAACCACGAGTTTCGTCCGGCTCTCAGACTTTCGGAGCAGGCAGAGAGGGCCTGTGAGAAAGTACTTCGTGGCGAAAACAACCGAGTAAGCGAAAAGCGGCAATTCGAGCACCTTTCCCAGCGAGTCCAAGGAGCGATAGATCAAACCCGTCGTTCGGCATCTGATTGCATTGACTCCCAAGAGACTCTTGAACTTCTCGAAGAGGCCGGTAGAGCGCACGAAAAGGCCCGCGAAAGGTCTGCCAATGGCCGTCCCCTCTTGGCGCTTAGGGAGCTTCATCGAAGCCGGGAGTTGGCTGGAATGGCAGAACAGGCATGCCATGGCTCAGAGGGACTTCTCAAATACTACGATAAATTGAGAGCCGAAGCTAAAATACTGGCATCAAGAATTAATGAAAAAAGGGGGCCCCGGAAGGATAAAACAGCCAAATTTCTCCGGCAAGGTTTGGACCAATTGGACCTGGCAAAAGGGTTCATAGACAATCATCGCCCCAAGGCCGCCGCCGCCGCTCTCCGGGCAGCCCAGCTTTCCCTTCGGCAGGTGGAACACCACGGGAAGGGTGGCATTCGAAGATAGCCATGAAGGCCTCGTTTGTGAATTAGTTCACAAATATAGATTTGTTTCTCGTCACCGTGCGTTTCAAAATCCGAGCACTGAATATTCTGAAGCGAATATCCGTCGCTTGTGAATATAATCACTTGTGACTGCTCCCGAACTACCGTCCGCTGGAAAATTCCCTTAGTTTAATGAGTCATGTAAAAGTCATATAATCACGGCTTCAGGTTCGCGTTAATTTCCGACACGGTATCCAGTGCCGCGTGTCCGGCTATCGTCGCACTGGGTTCAGATTGGGTCTCTAAACGATCTGTGCGGCTCACTTCTTGGGCTGCCGAAATCAGACGCGGTTAGTCCGAAATCAGGGTCGATTTATAAATTATTCACATTTCCACAAAAAATATGCTTGACATTATCGTATTTTATGGTATTTTCTCATTGTCCAGGGAAATAGTTGTGTGAAAATCGCTTCTGTTTTGAATCCTTCGCACCTTGAGTAACAGTAACTCAAACTTATTGTTACGATGATTTAAGCTCTGATTCGCGGTTTCTTTAGAGATAGTAAGACCACGGGTTTTTTGATATTGCCCTACGGTTTTAGTCTTCTCGATAATATCTCCATAAACTAATTATAGATGATTGCGCTGTTGAACCCATCTCTCGGTTCATCTGTCATCCAAACCGGCGCTATGATTTTATGATTAGCCGGGTACCGATTCCCGACCCTTCGGGGAAAAAAACGGTAAGACAAGGTGACTATATAAAATCAATATGATTGGTATGATCACCGAACACTAACATGATTTTTAGAGTGCATTAAAGGAGCAATTTAATGATGCAAAAAAGAACGATATATTCTTTGCTGCTGATCTCCTTTATGGTGGTATTCTCGGCATCAGCTTCGTTTGCTAACCAGGTACTAGTCCAGTCAAAGAACGCCTCACGCTGCGCAGCCGCAGTAAGCAACGCTATCAATGTGACAGCTGTTGTTTCCTCGGATTCTGTCAGCGCTGTGGAAGTTGTCCTCGAGATAACTGGTAACTTTACTGGCATACCTTCGGTTACTTTTGACGCTGGTTTGACACAACTTGACAATCGTGTAATCGACTTGACTCAAGCTAACGGAGTCTCGCCGGACACGGTCCGATTTGCCGCTATGCGAACTGTATCTACGGACGCTGCCTTATTGGCAGGTACGAAGGTCATCGCGAGGATTAACGTTGGAACTGCGAATGTATGCGCTGGTATTATCAACCTGAACAATGGTGTTTTCACTTATCCTAACCCGGTAGGCGTTATCACCACCCAGTTTGTTAATGCTGCCAATTCTTCGCTTCTTCCTGTAGCCGTAACCAATGGTGTGGTTACTCTTGTCAACGCCGCCCCGGTCTTGGCTTCCATTCCGGATGCCACGCTCCCCTGGGGTACGTTGTACACAGGCTCGGCTTCTGCCACGGATGCTGATCAGGCAAACTGTGAGAAGCTGACCTATGCCAAACAGAGCGGCCCGCTTGCTTTGAATGTTAACGCCACTTCAGGCGCTATCTCCTGGTTAACCACCGGAAACGATGTTTGCGTGAATACGGTTGTTGTAAAGGTAACCGATTCATGCGGTGCCACAGATCTCGATACTTTCGCTATCTGTGTTACCAACGTTGCACCGACAATAACTTGTGTTGCTCCCGTCCTCCTTTGCGGTGGCGAGCAGCTCAATGTTTCGGTAACCGGCGCGGATTCCGACTTAGGTCCTCGTCCGCTCATCTATTCCCTGGCCTCGACCACTGCTCCCGGCGTTGTTCTTGTCGACCCGGCCACTGGTCAAGTTACCTGGGATCCAGGACCTAACTCAGGCTCGTTCTCAATCTGTGTTGCAGTTACTGACAGCGCCAAAGTCTGCTCTCCTTGCAGTCCAAGCAACGCTGACACTTGCTGCTTTACGGTCAACGTACTTAACAATGATATTACCATTGAAGGAGTAGCGAACCAGGGCCAGGGTGAATTCACGACTGTCGATGTCTCAATGAATCCCTTCCCGTCGTTTAACACCCCAATGGGCGGTTTTGACTTCCTGATCCGGTATGATGCTTCGGCTCTCTCCTTCCAAAAGGCTGAGCCAGGTCAATTTATTCTGGATTGCGGATGGGAATATTTCACCTATCGCTTTGGCCCGAATGGCAACTGCGGTAACAGTGGCTGTCCGCAAGGCTTCCTCCGTATAGTGGCTATCGCCGAGACCAACAACGGCGGCGCTAACCACCCGGATTGCTTTGTTAATGGCAGCGCCTTGATCTCCAACCAGTTGGCAATCCTGACATTCTTTGTCTCGAACAATCGTACATTCGAATGTCAGTGGGTTCCTATCGACTTCTTCTGGTATGATTGCGGCGACAACGCGCTTTCGACAATAAGCGGAGACTCGCTTATTATCTCCAGCCGTGTCTACGCCAGCAATGGTGTAGGCTCCTACTACCAGATAGATACACTGAGTGACGGTACTCTCCCGAGCGCATATGGCGCTGTCGCTCCGTTATGCGATGTCTACACAGCCAAGGGTCAACCCGTCCGTTGTGTCGATTTCTACAGCGGCGGTATTGCCATCATCTGCGCCGACTCGATCGACGCTCGTGGTGACATCAACCTCAACGGCATTTATATTGAAATCGCCGACGTCGTTATGTTCACTAATTATTTCACCCAGGGACTCAGTGCTTTCACTACACATGTCAATGGTTCTATTGCCGCCTCCGATGTCAATGCTGACGGTACGGCATTAACGGTTGCTGACTTAGTGTTGGCTATCCGTATTGTTGTAGGAGACGCAGCTCAAAATCCTAAGCTGGACCTCATCTCTGTTAACGCCAATCAGACCGGAGATGTCTGGTCAGTGAACGGCGTCAACCTTGGTGGTGTTGCTATGACTGTTGCTGGAAATGTCGTTCCGAAACTTCTCGCCGAAAACATGGGCATGGAATATCTATTCGATGGTACGAACACTCGTATTATCATTGTGCCGATGATTGGACTTGAAGGCAACGAAACCGCAATCGAGAAGGTGACCGGCTTTACCGGCGCATTCATCGAAGTTGCTGGTTCTGTTACCTCAATCGAGATGGCCGACATTTATGGCAATTCGATTACTGTCAACAAGGTCGTAGTTCCGACAGCCTTTGCTCTGTCCCAGAACTATCCTAATCCGTTCAACCCCAAAACCAACATTAGCTTGGCTCTGCCGAATGCAAGCGACTATACCTTGACGATTTATAACGTCCAAGGTCAGGTTGTTCAGACATTCGAAGGCCATGCCGACGCTGGTTACAAGATCATTGAATGGGATGCTTCGAACGTTGCCTCAGGTATTTACTTCTATAAGGTAAACGCCGGTACGTTCAGCGAAGTCAAGAAAGCGGTCTTGTTGAAGTAATTTACTTCATAGAGAAAACTTTCTGATAAGTAAAAGCCCTCGCATTCGTGCGGGGGCTTTTTTTGTGTGTGTTGAGAGGGGTGTCGCGCGCCGGGTGACCGTCAGGTCACACCGCCCTAAGAAGACCGGCAAGACCCGACGGAATAGGTTAATGTCATTCCAGCGAAAGCTAGGGAATCCATCTTCTCTTCATTCGTTGCTCATCGCTCGCTGTGGGCTTTTATATGTGGTGCAGGCCAATGATGGCCTGCACGTCTATTTACCCTGGATTCCGGCCTGCGCCGGAATGACATTATGAGGGTACAGCACTAATCGTGTAGGACGGTGTGATCTTTTCTCCCCCCTCTATTCCTTGGGAGGGGGGAGGGTGAGGGCATATTCAATTCCGTGGTGTCGGGCGTCTCTACCCGACACTTTAATCAAACAGTCAGGCAAGGGCTTTCAAGTCTGCTGAAGGAGGACGCCTGACTGCACTTAAACAGAAAAATCAGTCGGAAGAACTAATAGCGAGAGCGTCCGTATTCAAGTGTATATCCCGTTTTACCTCGAGGGTCTTCTCTATTAGCTCTTCTATCTGGGCTATTCGAAATGGCTTCAGCAAAAAACCATCGGGGCCCGCGGCGCTAATCATCTCAGGCGTCGCATAGCCGCTGATAAAAATCACGGGCATTTGTGGATAATGCAACCTGACCAATTTGAGCAGTTGGAAACCGTTTATATCCGGCATTTTGATATCGGTAATGACCAAATCTATATCAGATTTCTGTAACAGACCAAGCGCTTCTGTCGCGTTCGAGGTAGAAAGCGTTTGATAACCGACCGCGCTCAAGGTATCGTTCAGCAGTTCCTGCAAGAGAGGGTCGTCGTCGACAATCAAAATCTTTGCGCTCGGTGACATTCTGTTTTCCCCTTTCTAATTCAAGATCGGATAAGTTTGAGCAGTTCGTTTGTCTTCTCAGTCAAAAGCTTTTCAGAGTTTGCTTCCACATTAAGTCGTATAAGCGGCTCGGTATTTGAAGCCCGCAGATTAAACCAATAGTCGTCATAATTGACAGTCAACCCGTCGAGGGTATCCTGTTTTCCGGAGGCATACGTTTTTTGAATCAAAGCAATTTTCTCGGGTATTGATGTCACCCGGCTGTTGTGCTCGCCGGAGCGAAAATACGGATCCATCTCATGGACCAATTCATGCAGCGGACGGTTCTCAATAGAGAGCAATTCAAGACAGATCAGAAAGGCTATAAGCCCTGAGTCTGCAAACCAATTGTCGCGAAAATAAAAATGTCCCGAATGCTCGCCGCCGAAGATAGCATTCTGTTGTTTCATAAGAGGCTTGATGAGGGCATGGCCGACCCGTGTGCGGAGCGGCTTGCCGCCGATTTTGCTGATAAGTTCCGGGACGGCTTTTGAGGAGATAAGGTTGTACAGTATCGTCTCGCCTTTATGTTTGGTCAGCAGAGATTTTGAGATAAGCGCAGTAACCATGTCGCCGCCGAGCGGTTTGCCATGGGCATCGACCAAAAACATGCGGTCGGCATCCCCATCAAAGGCCACACCAAAATCGGCTTTGGTTTCCGCTATCTTCTTTTGTAAATCCACAAGGTTTTCCAGTTCAATCGGCGAAGCGGGATGATTAGGGAAATTACCGTCAAGTTCAAAAAACAGTTTGATGACTTCAATGGGTAGCATATTCAGCGTCGGCGGGAGAGTCGCGCCGGCCATGCCATTGCCGGCATCGATAACTATTCTGAACGGTCGTATTTTTGTGACGTCAATAAATGACAGACAGTGCTCGGCATAGGCCAGTGTAATATCCTTTTTGGTCATGCGGCCCGATTTTGTTGACGGCGATGGCAGGCTGTTATTTTGAATTGAAGCAAGCATGACATCCAATCCTTCGCTGCCGGAAAGCGGTTCGGCATTTTGTCGGCAAATTTTGAAACCATTGTATTCTTTGGGATTGTGGCTCGCGGTAATCATCACCCCGCCGGCATATTGATATTTACCAACAGCAAAATATAGTCCATCGGTCGAAATAAGGCCGAGATCAATGACATCGACCCCTGATTCCATCAGCCCCCGGCTTAGCGATTCAAAAAGAATGTCCGAAGAAAGCCGCATATCCCTTCCGACTGCAATGCTCGATGGCTTGAGATAGCCCGCGAGGGATTTGCCGATAAGGTAGGCGGTGTTGGCATCGAGCTGGTCGGGATACGTTCCGCGAATATCGTAAGCTTTAAAAATTGTTGAATTTATCGGCATTCCAAAGACCTTGCTGTTATGTATTAACTGTGCTTTTTTATACGCGGAATGCTAAAAACAGAAGCAGGCAGATGCAAGTTTTAACTCTGCGAAAGGCAGAGCGGGCAGGAACACAGTCGATAGGTAATGAACTGGGTGAAGAGGCTACTCTATAAGGAAGCTGATATTCACCGTCGAGACGACTTCCTTCTGGATCGACGACATATCATTGACGCCATAGTCTGAAACTTCCTGAGAATACAAAGGACGAATTTGGAAGACGCCGATCCGTGCCGAAAGTGGCGCACCGACTTCTTTGCCGGTCGTCTTGGCCAACTGTTCGGCGCGGAGTTTCGCGTTTTCGGTTGCAGCCTTGATCATTTCAATTTTGAGGTCTTCAAGTTTAGTAAAGACATATTTGGGCGGGAGGGTTGTTATGGCTACGCCTTGCTCGATAAGCGAGGAAGATTCACGGGCAAGCAGGGTGATTCGGTCGACATCGGCGACATGCACTTTAATACTTTGGTAGAGTGTATATCCGGCAGGACGTCCTTCGCGGTCGTAGCTCCGGTTGACCTGGACGGTTCCAATTTCGATGGACGTGTCAGCAAATCCGCTGGCGATGAGAAACTGGCGGGACTTCTCAAGACCGGTCTTGATCGTGGCATAAGCGGCTTCGAGCGAAAGATCATCGGCTGTGACATTTGCTTCCCAAATTGCAAAATCAGAGGTGATGGGTTTGATGGCGGCGCCAGTTACTGTGACAGCCCGCCCGAATCCTTTCACCCGAACAAAAGTAGAGCTGGCGATAAATGCACAAATTATTAATGCCAATCCGAGGACCAGGCTTGCGATGATGGTGTTCCTATTATTCACAGCGTTCGAATTCATTAAATTCTCCAATAAAAATTTGTGCGCTTATAACCTAAGTGTCAGTCTTGAGGGCGGCATTGTCAAGAGGGTAACTTATGGAATATATGCATTATCCTCGAAGGTGACTGAGAAACTTTTATTCCTTGCTTGGTGTGTGGCGAGGATTTAGATTCTTATTCAAGCATGATAACGGCAGATAATCTTTGTAAAAAATACGGCAGTCTTGTCGCTGTCGATGGGATATCCTTCGCCATCCAAAAAGGGGAGATGTTCGGTCTGCTCGGCCCTAATGGCGCGGGTAAAACTACCACGATTACGATGATAGTCGGCGCGCTGCGTCCCGATTCCGGCACAATAACAATCGATGGAGAAATCGACCCCACCCGAAACTCGGTGCGTCGCAAAATCGGCACTGCTCCGCAGGCGCTTGCGATTTATGATGACCTCACCGCGGAAGAAAACCTCTTCTTTTTCGGACGTCTGTACAATCTCTCGGGGAAATTACTCCGCGATAAAGTCGATTGGGCGCTTTCGTTTGCCGGGTTGACATTGCGCAAGAAAGACAAAGTCAAAACATTCTCAGGCGGTATGCAACGGCGGCTAAATCTCGTCTCCGGTCTTCTCCATGACCCGCCAGTTATTCTGATGGACGAGCCTACCGTCGGCATTGACCCGCAATCGCGCAATCAGATATTTGATAGCATTGAAATGCTCAAAAAAGAGGGGCGGACGATTATTTACACCACGCATTATATGGAAGAAGCCCAGCGACTGTGCGACCGTGTGGCCATTATTGACCAAGGAACAATATTGGCTCTGGATACAGTCGATGCATTGATCCGCCAGTACGGCGGCCAACCGACAGTTGAGGTTGAGTTTACCTCCACACCAGATAAACATGTTAAATTCCCCGGCGATCTCACCGGCAATAAGCTGAGGGCAAAAACAGATAAACCGCTCGAAGTTCTGGCGCAAATTTCCGCGACTGGAATTGAATTTCAGCATGTCGGAATTGAACGAGCGGACCTTGAGGCGGTATTCCTGCAACTAACCGGAAAGAAGTTGCGCGACTGATGTCTACAATATTTCATATCGCGATGAAAGACCTGCTCTTGCTCTGGCGCGACAAAGCTGGGCTTTTCTGGGTGCTTGGTTTTCCACTTCTGATGGCGCTGTTTTTCGGTTCAATATTCAGCAGTAGCGGCGGGACCGGCAGCCAATCAGCGATGAAAGTTGCCGTTATCGATAATGACCAGAGCGACCAGAGCCATGAATTTGTCACACAGTTGGGGGAAATCGACGCTCTGTCCGTTTCGTCCATGTCTGCCGATTCGGCAAAACAGATGGTGCGAATCGGAAAACTCATCGCATTCCTGCAGATAAACAATGGATTCGGAGAGTCGTTTGGCTTCGGCGGCGAGGAAGGCTCTGAGCTGCTGGAGCTTGGCATTGACCCATCGCGCACAGCCGAAGGCGGCTTCCTGAAAGGAATGCTATCTCAGGCATTTTTTCAGAGTATGCAGAGTTCGTTTTCAAATTTAAGCCAGAGCGTAAATCTTCAGGAAAGATTGTCTGCGATTAAAAAAGATACAACGCTCACACCCGCCGACCGTGATCGGATACGCGCTGTGCTGACCAACCTCAGCGGCCTCTTTGGCGCGCTCCAACAAGACACCTCTGGCATCGACAGCGGCGCGGATAGCGCTTCCACAGAAAATGCTATGAGCGGACCAAAGTTTAAAATGGTCGATATCTCGCTTCAGCGCTCTGGGCCGCGATCGTCATGGGAGATAACCTTTCCGTCGTCGATACTCTGGGCGCTCATCGGCGTCTGCGCGAGTTTTGCCATCTCGATAGTAATCGAGCGGACCAAGGGAACATTCCTGCGGCTACGGCTTGCTCCGATAACACGCACACAAATTCTGGCTGGAAAAGGGCTCGCCTGTTTTCTCGCGAGTGTACTTGCCGCAGTTCTCCTATTGGCCTTTGCCGCTGTGGTCTTTCATATGCGCATTACAAATCCGCTGGGCCTGATTGCGGCTGTTATCGCTGCCTCATTTTGTTTCGTGGGGCTCATGATGTTAATCTCGGTCATGGGCCGAACCGAACAAGCTGTCGCCGGAGCAGGCTGGGGAGTATTGCTTGTCATGGCAATGCTGGGCGGAGGAATGGTGCCGCTTTTTGTGATGCCGTCATGGATGCAGACGATGAGCAATGTCTCACCGGTGAAATGGGGCATTGTCGCGCTTGAAGGCGCAATCTGGCGCGAGTTCACTTTCGGTCAGATGATGACTCCCATTTTGATCCTCGTTGCGGTCGGGATTGTTTCTTTCGCCATCGGCGCACGGGTGATAAGCCGTCAAGAGGGTTAGGATGCGCGGAGGCGGAATCGTTTCTGCAAAATATTCGAGAAATTTTCTTCTGACATCTAATAACTTGGCTGCGTATCAATAGTACATCACCAGAGGATTGCGGCTGAAGGCATCTAAGACCGAAGGAAGCAATGACCGTAGGGAATGCTGAAAGCTCGACTGGGAGAGGTTTGACCATGAACTTTTTAAGAGATTTTGTGCATAAAAGGCTTCACACAGGCCCGCTTGGCGGCTATCTTAGTCGGCTCGGCTTCAAGATGCCCCCCCCCCGCGATAATTTTCCTTTTTTCAATTCCACACTCACAACGCCTTGCACGGCTGCTTTTTGCAGAACGCGCTGTATCTTGTTGAGTTTCGGATAATGAACACACCAAAACTTATGCCTATTTATGAGGGGAATTCTTGATGCAAAGTAACAAGACAGACAGACGAGTACGCTTTCGAAGCCTCTCCATCGGACTTATTGTCCTGCTCACAGGCGCTGCTGCCTATTTGGGCGGTTCGTTTGCCGGAAGCATCATCAACGACAAAAAAGAAGCCGAAGTCCATGCGGAAGAAGTCGCTGAACGAAAACTGTTTGCCGAACGTCTGTTAGAGCGCATGGGCACACTTTCGGTCGGCGATACCCTGCCTGATTTCGAGTTTGACGACACAAATGAGAATCATTTTATGCTCTCTGACCTAATTACAGGAAACACCATCATCTGTTACGTCGAACCAGCCTGCACAGCCTGTCATGGTCAACTTAAGATGCTTGACTCGCTTATCAGAAAGGGAGAAATGACAAAAGATGAGATTATTGTAATCGGGACTGGAGATTTTGAAGAGACCAAATTCATCCACAATGATATCAAGCTCTCCTTCCGCATCCTCAATGACCACCAGAGGGAAATCGGGACAAAATATAATATATCAAGTTATCCCTTTAACATATATGTTAACTCATCCCGAGAGATTGGTGCCATCCATCCGTACGCGCTCACAAAGGAGGAGATCGTCACTCTGAGATAGATTGGATTCATGGAATGAAGAATTCAAACGTGTGAGTCATTGATAACGACTCACTTTAGAAACGAGGTATCAAAATGTTAGATAAAAAATTGATGAAAGCATTGGGATTGGTCTCCCTCTTCATGTTTATTTTTGCTTTTGCCTTTACTGTGTCCCCTACCCCTGCAAAAGCGGATATAGATTTGTGTTGTGCTATCTGGTGTGAAACTAATCCATCACTTTGGGAGTGTTTGGGTTACAGGGCGCCTAACGGGCAATGCATCAGCGGTCCGAATCTGCATTGCCCTTGGGAATGCCGCACATGTCCGCCGCTTTGATTTGCAGCTCAAATATTTAACGCATTACATATTCGGGGATAGCAACCTTAGTATAGTTTGAGATGGCCGGTCTTAGATAAGTGTGAGACCAGCCATCATTGAAATCAACGTTTGCCTGTGTCAGTCAGTGCCGGTTCCCTTTCGAGAGAGTAAAAGTGCGAAAGCTACAGACGATATGCCCCCTTGTGATCTTCCTTCTTACCACGCCTTTGCCCTTATCGAGTCAAGACAGTTTCCAACATCCATATGGTCTCCAAACAAATAATAAGCTGAAAATGCTTTTCACTAACGTGGGGGAATTTTATCAAAATCCGGGCGATACCATTACTGACCCACTTACCGGATTAACTTATCGATTACTTGCCTATCCACCTGAAGGCGATGGCGCATACCTCTCAGGACATCTCACCATAGGAGGCATTGTAAAGGGTGATACGCTTTGCACTCGTTTTGGAGCATTAGAGCTGACTACGGATCCGAGCGCACGGGGACTCTTCAGTTATCAGACAATCGACACTCGGCAAACATACTATGCGTCGGAAGCGCGTTCTGAACTTGATCTTGTTTGTCAGTATGTCGACACTGTTATCAGAACACCTTATCCTTTTACCGTGGGTGGCTATCCTGAGAATAAACACACACCGCTGGGGGTCAAAATTCTCCAGCGTTCTATGTCATGGTCCGGATCGGCTGTTGATGATTTTATCCTGGTAACCTATGAGCTTGAGAATGTCAGCACACAGACCATCAAACAAATCTATGTAGGGATCGATGTCGGCCCTCCTATCGTATTTAATCCAATGGATTCCAATGCGAACTTTTATGCTGGCCATCTCAAAGATTGGCAATCTCCAGACGGTTGCGGCTACCGGGACACAGTCGGTGTTTCTTATCTTATAGACACAGACGGCAGATTCGGTGATCGAGAGTGGAGCGAAAGAACTCCGAGGGCGGCTGTCGGCATTCGTCTGCTTGAAGCTCCAAGCGAGGCCAAGCGTCGCAACTTTAACTGGTGGACTGGTGGCCCTATTTTTGTCGATGGGCAACCTGCTGACCTTCCTTGGGGACCGCGCCGAATTCCCCAACCCGGTGAACCGTTTCGCGATTTCGGACGCGGCCTGGGCTTTCCCTATTATGATAACAACTATTACTATCTGCTGAGCCACCGTGAATTCGATTACGACCAGATGTTTGCGGCAGTTGACCAAACCTCAGAAGGTTTTCTACCGCCGCATGAGAAGGCTATCGAATTTGCTACTCACAGCTACGCTGATTTTGTTTATTCATTTGGCGGATTCGATGTTCCTCCCGGCGCTACAGCCGAATTTACTATTGCCATTGTGGGGGGCGATTCCATCCATGTCGATTCGAACGCCTACGCAAACTATTTCAATCCTGAAAACCCGACCGCATTCTACAATTCCTTGGATTTTTCTCTTCTTGCCAACAATGCCCGCTGGGCGGATTGGGTCTATGATAATCCCGGTATCGACACGGACGGTGACGGCTACATGGGTGAATTCAGAGTGTGTGATGCCGAAACGACTTGGTACAAAGGAGATGGT
>JAWXAN010000053.1 GCA_034439475.1 Candidatus Zixiibacteriota bacterium | reverse complement strand
AATATAGATGGCGATGCACCTGTCGATATTTCCGATTTGACAGCGCTCATCGACCATCTCTTTATTTCGCTCGCACCGACGGCGCCCTGTCAGTGAGGTAAGACGTCATGATCGTTCGCCATGGAAAACCGTAGCGGATGACCTGCGAATATCGGAGAAGATGGATTCTCCGCCGTGGCGGACTGGAATGACAAAATAGAAGGCTGACTGCACTTCTTAATTCTTCGTGCGGGACGTCCCAGTCGCGCACCGATGATTAAGACGCCAGTCCGCCGCGGCGGAGCCCGACACGTCGAAACTGTCAGGCGGGGGATACCATCCCCTGGCAGGGGCGCCAGACAGCACAGAGAAGACGTCAGGATCACAAGGATCTTGACCTACTTAGGACTGACGGCACATCAATCTTCGTGCGGGACGTCCCAGTCGCGCACCGGGGTGACCGTCAGGTCACCCGCCGTTGGTGGAATCGCTACCAGAGGAAGAGAACACGAATATGAGATTGCCACGTTTCACTTAAGAAAGTGAAACTCGCAATGACGTGCTAGGGGATGTGTGCAATGTCGGGAAGGTTTGCCTTAAGCGGACGGGGGGGCTTTGGTTATTTGGCTACTCGTCGACGCCGTGGCATTTTTTATATTTCTTTCCACTGCCGCAAGGACAAGGATCATTGCGTCCGACCTTCGGCATTGCCCGCTTGATAGTCTGCACCTGTGTGCCCGCTTGAGATGCGCGGGCCATCGGGCTTTCCAAAGCGGCTTCGGGAGAGTTTACACCGGACGAAAGACCCATTCCGGTTGAGTCGACATGGGTTTCTACCATGGCTGGCATACGCCGCTGGGTTTGTGCCTGCTGCGGAACGCTTATCTGAAGTTTGTAGACCAGGCTGACGATCTCCTTATCGACCGCGCCAATCATCTTCTCGAACATACTGAAAGCTTCTTTTTTGTAAATATCAATCGGCTTCCCCATCTGGCCATGATATGCCCGAAGTCCGATACCGGTACGGAGCTCATCGACCTCTGCAAGGTGGTCGCGCCAGAAGCGGTCAATTGTGGAGAGCACAGCATATCGTTCCAACTGCCGCATGACTTCGCCACCATAGGCAGTCTCTTTTTGTTCGTAAAAAGTAGTAACGGCTTTTAGCACTCGCTCTCGTAGACTCTCGCGGGTAAGGGCGGGAATATCTTCCTGTTTTATCTGAAGCCGGTACAAAAACACGGTCTGGAGTTCTTCGCTAAATCCGGCAAGATTCCAGGTTTCCGGATATTCTTTCTCAGGGCAATAGGTGTTGAGCAGGTCATCGACAGTTGATTCGATTAATTCGATAACTTCATCTTTGATAGATTCGCGTTCGAGAGCGGAGAGACGCCGCTCGTAAATCCATTTGCGCTGGACATTCATGACATCGTCGTATTCGAGCGTCCTCTTACGAATCGAGAAGTTTTGCACTTCGACTTTCTTCTGCGCCCGCTCAATCGCCCGGGTTACCATTTTGTGGGCGATAACCTCGCCTTCTTCGATACCAAGCCGATCCATTATCGAGCCGAGCCGGTCGCCGCCAAAAAGGCGCATGAGGTCATCTTCAAGGGACAAAAAGAAAAGCGAAGAGCCCGGGTCGCCCTGACGGCCGGCTCGTCCGCGAAGCTGGCGGTCGATTCGGCGGGATTCATGGCGCTCTGTGCCGAGAATGTGAAGCCCGCCGGCTTCGACTACGCCCGGGCCAAGTTTGATGTCTGTTCCGCGACCGGCCATGTTCGTGGCGATTGTAACGGCGCCGGATTTTCCGGCATTGGCGACAATTTCTGCCTCGCGCTGGTGTTGTTTTGCATTGAGCACGTTGTGCGGTATCCCGCCCCGTTTGAGCATCCGCGAAAGCGTCTCTGATACTTCGACTGAAACCGTACCCACTAGTACTGGCCGTCCGGCTTTGTGATTCTCGGTTATCTCTTCGACGATGGCATTATACTTTTCCCGCCGTGTGCGATAGATCTCGTCATTCTGATCGGCTCGAATCATATTCTGATTGGTCGGGATGACCATCACGTCGAGCTTGTAAATATCAAAGAATTCGCCGGCTTCGGTCTCAGCAGTTCCGGTCATTCCGGCAAGCTTTTGGTACATTCGGAAATAATTTTGAAGCGTTATCGTCGCTAAGGTTTGGCTCTCAGCCTCGATCCGCACACCTTCTTTCGCTTCGATTGCCTGATGAAGCCCGTCGGAGTACCGCCGTCCCGGCAGAATACGACCGGTAAACTCATCGACAATCATTACCTTGCTGTCTTCGAGCACATACTCCACATCTTTTTCATAGAGGGAATAGGCGCGCAGGAGCTGATTTATGGCATGAACTTTCTCGGAACGCTCGGCATGGACGGCATAGGCGGCATCGGTTTTCCTTTGGCGTTCTTCGGTGGAAAGCGAACTATCCCCTTCAATGTCCGAGAGCATGGTGGAAATATCCGGGATTTCAAAAAGCTTTTGCTCTTCGCGGGTGAGCTGTAATGTGCCAAGGTCAGTCAGAGCAATGGAGTGCTCACGCTCGTCGATAAAGTAGTAGAGCCGGTCATCGACTTCATAGAGCTTTTTGTCCTTCATGTACGATGACTCGACATCGGTCATGAGTTTTTTCATGCCGGTCTCTTTGAGAAGTTTGAGCAGACGCTTATTTTTGGGAGAGCCGCGATTGGCCGCAAGCATGAGCGTGCCGGCTTCGAATTCATTCTTGCCGCGATTTTCTTCAATGAGTTTTTCGGCTGTCGAAATCATATCATTGATGAGTCCGGTCTGTTTCCGAACGAGGGTGTCAATTGTAGGCTTCATTTCACGGTAGCGGTCATTGACGCCTGAGTCTACCTGGCCGGAGATGATGAGCGGCGTACGCGCTTCATCGATAAGAATCGAGTCGACTTCGTCGATGATAGCATAGTTGTGTCCTCGCTGGACCCTGTCTTCGGCGCGCTGGGCCATATTGTCACGGAGATAATCGAAACCGAATTCGTTGGCTGTGCCGAAAGTCACATCATGATTGTACATCTCGCGCCGCTGGAGATTACTCATCTGATTTTGAATGACGCCGACAGTCAGGCCGAGGTATTCGTATATTTTTCCCATCCACTCACGGTCGCGTCGGGCGAGGT
Source organism: Candidatus Zixiibacteriota bacterium (assembly GCA_034439475.1). Lineage (NCBI taxonomy): Bacteria > Pseudomonadati > Candidatus Zixiibacteriota > Candidatus Zixiibacteriota bacterium. Next base: position 2,915 of record JAWXAN010000053.1, on the reverse strand, counting down.
AATCATTTACTGTGACGATGTGAACGCCGTTGCCGCTCAGGGCATTGAGATAGGTCGGCAGTGTCGCCACGAGGGTTTTGCCTTCGCCGGTTGCCATTTCAGAAATTGTGCCGTTGTGGAGGGCGACTCCGCCGATAAGTTGGACGTCGAAATGCACCATATTCCAAATTGTCTGCTGGTCGACAACACTCCAGCTTTGGCCGACATGGCGGCGGCAGGCTTCTTTGACGACGGCAAAGGCCTCGGACATTATGTCGTCGAGTGTTTCACCTTTGGCAAGACGCTCTTTGAATTCGACCGTTTTGGCTTTGAGGTCATCGTCGGAAAGCGCTTTGAGGGGTTCGAAATGCTCGTTAATTTCGCCAACAAAGGGCATGAGCTTTTTGACATCCCGCTCATGTTTGGTGCCGAATATTTTTGTCAAAATCGATTTTATCATTCTATCCTTTTTCTTTCAGTCGTGATGACCGATAAAATATGTAATTATATCCCGTAAGGCAACCAGTCAAAATTGGCCACTTTACTCAATTCTCTGCAGAGTTGGCGCACGGGACGTACGCCAACCACGGTGTTGAGGGTTTGGCAACAATCCGAGAAGTGCTTGCTCGGGAGACTCCATTACTCTTATTTTACCCTGACTTTGAGACGTTTAGGTTTGGTGGAGGGAACTAACATAATGGGTATTGATGGGCATTTTCATAAACTTGTACAATACAACAACTGGGCAAACCAGAGAGTTCTTGACGCGGTTGAGAAAATTGATACTCCCCAAATTTGGCTTATGGCCACTCTCGCTCACATAGCCCTCTCGGAGATGAATTGGTATAATCGAATTCAGGGGAAAGAACAAGTTGATTTCTGGACGGCAATGCCTGTTCTCAGCATCGCCAAGCTGATGGGTGAAAATAATGACAATTGGACAAATCTGCTCGCTTCATTGTCACAGAATGGGTATGAAAAGCAGATTCAGTATGTCAATACTAAAGGGGAGAAATACAGCAACTCTATCTGGGATATTCTCACCCATGTCGTCAATCATGCCAGTTACCATCGGGCGCAGGTTGCGCTTTTGCTCCGTCAGGACGGATATGAGCCGCCCATGACTGATTATATTGTCTTTGTGCGGGAGTAAGAAGCCCCTCACATCCGCTATTTTTGACTTTGCACTAATTCATTGTGCCGGTTACTTTCTACGAATGACAATGCGTCTTGACCGGACATTTTTAGGAATTGATTATGGCACACGACGTATAGGTGTAGCCAAAAGCGATCTGAGCGGGATGATTGCTTCTTCGTATACGGTGCTTACTGTAAAATCAGTCGAAGACGCCGTCAAGCAGTTAAGCCAGCTTATTGGGGATGTCAGTCCCGACGGGATTGTTTTCGGCTATCCCCTGCATCAGTCCGGGGAAGTGAGCAAGGCGTGTCTCGAGATCGACAAATTTATATTAAAGCTCCAAGAATCAATCTCCGCTCCCATACACCGTTTTGATGAGAGTTATACGTCGGAGGACGCCCATGATGTCATCCACGCACATGGCAAAAAAGTCGGACAGGACAAAAAACGTATCGATGCCATTGCCGCGGTTATAATTTTGCAGCGCTTTCTCGATGAGCAAGCCTTCCACAGCGGCAATGAATAAAGTATGGGATGTAATCGTCTATGTTGTTATGACAACCCTGCTCATGACAATAGGGGCGGGAATGTTCATTGTGCATGTAGTCGTCAGCGGATTGTTGGTGGTACAACGGAATAACGGTATGGTTAAGAAAATTGTTCTGCTCATTTTTATTGTCGCATTAGTCATTGGTGGTTACGGGCTGTACAGCTATTATGCGATGAAGGATATCGGCGCGGGGCTTGTCACAGTTGTCATAAAGCCGGGGGACTCTTTTGCCTTTGTCGCTGACAGCCTCGTGAATGGCGGAGTGGTGAAATCGGCGCGAGCGCTCAAAGTTGCCGCAAGAATTCGCGGGGTCGATAAGAAGCTTGTTGTCGGGAGATATGATTTTTCGGGAGATAATTCTATTCAGTCGGCTCTCGATAAACTCGCATCGGGGGATTTTCTTAAAGTCCGGGTGACCATTATTGAGGGGTCTCCAATTTGGAGGGTAGCCTCACAACTCGCGCGGACGATGAATGCCGATTCAGCCGAAGTTATTGCGCTTTCCAAAAATGCGGCGTTTCTGCAGGAGCTTAAACTGCCGTATTTAGAGGGTTATCTTTTTCCTGAAACATATTTTTTCCCGTGGCATACGGGCGCTAAAGAGGCGTTGAGTCAAATGGTACAGATGTTTCGCGGCCAGACAGAAAATGTCATCTCGACAAAATCAGCTAATGGTCTTACTCCCGAGCAGGTGTTGATACTGGCATCGATTGTCGAAGCAGAGGCCATGATCGATGCCGAGAAGCCGAAAATCGCTTCGGTATATCTTAATCGTCTCGAGAAGAGAATGCGGCTCGATGCCGACCCGACTGTTATATATGGATTGGGCGGGCTGGACAGGCCGTTGTATACGAAGGATATTGCTATTATTACGCCGTACAATACATATCGAAAATATGGTCTCCCTCCGACCCCAATAAACTCACCGGGGCTTGAGGCGATAAAGGCAGTGCTTAGTCCCGATATACATGAGTATTTATTTTTTGTGGCTGATGGCAGCGGCGGGCATAGATTTACAAAAACGAATGCCGAGCATAATCGGGCGCGGAGGGATATCCGTAGGGCAAGAAAGGCCGCTGGCGGGTGAGTGGGGGGGCTGGAAATGTCTGTTTTGATTCTTCGTGCGGGACGTCCCGGTCGCGCACCAACGTGACCGTCAGGTCACACCTATTCCTTCGCATAGGCTCAGGAATAGCCAAGTTACTATGTTATCAAATAAATTGAGCCTGCCCGTTTCAAGGTGTAGTT
>JAWXAN010000052.1 GCA_034439475.1 Candidatus Zixiibacteriota bacterium | reverse complement strand
GTGACCGTAGCAGCAGCGGCGGCGGTGACCGTGGCGGTCGCAGCTGGTAATTATGAGCGCATAATTGTCATGATTGATTTTTCAATTTGACTTAGCACGCATATAAACAAAAAAGTCCTGCAGAAATGCGGGACTTTTTTTTGTGTGCGAGGTCGGATGCCCTCTGCCCGACACAATTCGGAAGGACCCACTGCAAGCAGTGGGGTACCAGAACATAAAGCCGACACTCTCTGTTTTTTTTCGTGCGGGACGTCTCTGTCGTGTACTATATCTCAGAATCAGATTGTCCTCCCACCGGGGATACAAAAACCAACCCATTGGGTGGGCTACAAAGCTCCTCATAGGTATGCTGGTGCTCGGGGCTTTCAAGTCCGCTGGGGCGGGACGTACACTAGTCACGAAAATGATTTTCCTTGCAGATCTGTCCTTGGTACTTATTATTGTTCAGGGCTATAGTAGAGATTATTGATTTTGTGAACCGGACTTTTTTCCATTAGAAAGCCTCAGTTCTCAAGTCAGAAAGGCATTCAGGGAGAGGAGAATTCGATGGCACACATGCATCCTCGTCGGTTAAGCGAGGCCTTTAGCGCAAGCCGCAATTCTTCAGAAAAGCACGTCTATGATAAAGCCGCCAAAGAACTTCCCGATCAGTATCATGTCTTTCACGATCTCACTTGGAATGAACCATCATTAGAGGGTTCGAAGCCTGAAGGGCAGATCGATTTTGTAATCGTTGATCCCGAATATGGCTTCGTGATTCTCGAAGTCAAAGGAGGGCGTTGCAGCTATGAGCCCGATTTACGCTGCTGGAAAAGCACTGATCGAAATGATATCTCCTCGGAGATTAAAGATCCGTTCGATCAAGCGGCGGCGGCGAGCCGAGTGATCTTGAAACTCCTGTTGCGTCAGCCAAAACTGTCCGGAGAGTTCCTGCCGCATCATCACGCGGCTATCTTCCCTGATTGTGTGCTGGAAAAGGGAAACCTGCGGGCAAATGTGAATGCTTGGCAGATAATGGATCAGGAAAGCCTGTTTGATTTTAGAACCTCAATAAAAACTCTCTTCAGCGAGGCATTTCCCAAGAGAAAGTTGCAGCCGTCAGTGGGTCAGGCCATTCTTAGAGGAGTTTCGTCACTGTATGGCGACCGAGCTCTTCTTGGAAAAGAATTGGAAGCCAACCGCATTCGTGAAGTATCAGATCGCCTCATTCGCCTAACTGAACAGCAGCTCAAGGTGCTCACCATGTGTCGAGAATATCAGCGTTGCAGAATCCATGGATGCGCCGGATCGGGTAAAACTACGCTGGCTATTCACAAGGCGAAAATGCTGGCTGAGGCTGGCAAGGATGTTCTCTTGACCTGTTTCAACCAGCCCTTGGCGCAACACTTACGGAGAGAGTGTATGGGACATGAACGCATCACGGTCGGACCATTTCTTGAGCTTTGTTTGGAGTGGCTCACTGATGCCAGTTATCCCCTGACTCGTCTGGACCATGAGTCTTTTTGGGCCGAAGATCTTCCCAACCACTTTACTTCCTATGTCAATGCACTTCCCAAGAGGTTCGATGCAATCGTAGTCGACGAAGGGCAGGACTTCAAAGAGAACCACTGGATGATGCTTGAAATGCTCCTGAGAAATACCGATCCCACCTATTTATATATCTTTTCTGACGGCGGACAAAACATATATAAAGGTAGCAACAAATACCCGATCGAGACTATGCCTTTGGAGCTCTGTCAAAACGTACGCAATACCAACCAGATATTTTCAGTGGTCAAGCGCACCTGCCATCTTCCCGATCATATCGAGCCCAGTGGGGTCGATGGGCCCGCGGTGCGGTTCGACTCCTACGCGGATTCCAGCGAAATGCTTGCTCTGATCGAGCTGAAACTGTCCCAACTTTTCGAACAGGAATTTGAGAGAAAGGATATTGTTGTGCTGGGCACCAAGTCGCAAAAGCGCACGGCCTTGGTCTACGGGAATAAAATCGGCCCGTTCCGATTAGTCGCCGAGCGCCAGAAAGATTCCGACCTGCTATGCATGTCAGCACAGCGTTTCAAAGGGCTGGAAAGCAAGGTTGTCATCCTGTGCGAACTAGACGACGATCTCGCGCACAACCTCAAAGAGATTTTGTATGTTGGTCTGACACGGCCAATGGCCGTACTCCATGTATTGTATCAGAAGACAATAGAAAAGACACTTCGTGACTTGGGAGTTCCTCTGAGAGAAAAGAAGTAAGCGCGACTTGCAACCTTATCTCATACGCGGCAAGTCGGGCGTCCCTGTCGCGCACCTGAGAAAGCGTCAGGATCACTGGGATCCTGACCTACTAATATCGAAGAACCCGCCACAGAGGGCAGGCGTTGGGGACGGTGATATCATCTTAGGAAACAGAAGATATAGTTATAATCTCATCTCGCAACTCGTCTGATAAAGCATACGCTCACGACTTATTCTTCGCTGAGCCTCTTACTCGCATCCAAAAATATCTTGTACATAACATCATCCAACAACCAAAACTGAATTGCTTTGACTGATTGCGCCAGCCCTTCAAATCCATGTGCAGCTTTGATCATGATGTTTGCGGAAGCCCGTATGGGAAAACCGCCCACACCGGTTCCGAAGGCCGGAAAGGCGATTGATTCGACTTTGAGTTTTTCCGCCAGAACAAGCGATGCCACAGTCGCCTGTCGTATCAGCTTATCATTGGTTCGCAAATCCTGTCCCATGGTCGCGGCATGGATAATATATTTGAATGGGAGTTTTCCGGCAGATGTATAAATCGCCTCGCCCGGCATAACCTGCCCTTTGGCCATTGCCTCGGTTTCGATAGAATCGCCGCCTGCGGCTTTGATCGCGCCAGCAACTCCACTCCCCATCCAGAATTTATTATTTGCCGCATTAACTATAGCCTGCGTGGAGGCCGAAAGTAGCGAGCCCTGTTTTATCTCAATCGCAATGGGCATACAAAAAAAGTATCAGCTACATGCTGCTGATAATTTTCCTTTTGGTGTAGCCCTCATAATCAGGGACAATTCGCATATATGGTTCATCCATAAGCGGCGATGAGATCAAAAAGTCCGCCGTGGTGCGATTGCAGGCCATTGGTATATTCCAGACAACCGCCATGCGCAGAAGGGCTTTAATATCCGGATCGTGAGAGAGAGGTTCAAGGGGATCCCAGAAACAAATGAGAAAATCAATCTCGCCTTCGGCAATCTTTGATCCAATCTGCTGGTCTCCACCAAGAGGGCCGCTCTGTAACTTGACTACTTTAAAACCCAGTTCCTCTTCCAACAGGTTGCCAGTTGTGCCGGTAGCATAGATGACATGTTCATCGAGGAGTTTGACATTGTATCTTGCCCACTCAATAAGGTCATGCTTTTTGTTGTCATGAGCAACCAATGCAATCTTTTAATCTGGTGAATCGCTATCGTTTTTCTACTCATAAAATTCTCCGGCTTTTCGAAGTGTGTCTGAACCTTTTCACTCTTCAAAAGGTTATAAACTATAGATCGCTCGAGGAAGGGCGATTTAGAGAGCTATCTGTAGAGCAAGGCGGTGCAAGGATGTATCGCCTTGTTTTTATCATTGGATATTCTTGCTTGGGCCAATCATGGTTTCCGGCCGCACATGTATATCGAATTCTGCTGCCGTCAATAAGCCAAGAGCCAGAACGGCCTCTTTCAGCGTTGTGCCTTCAACATGCGCTTTTTTAGCCGCTTTGGCCGCATTATCATAGCCGATATGCGGATTGAGCGCAGTGACCAGCATGAGCGAGTTTTGTAAATGGCGCTCGATTACTGTGTGATTTGGTTCAATTCCAACTGCGCAATGATCATTGAACATCTGCGCTGAATCGGCAATCAGTCGGATCGACTGCAAAACATTATGCACAATGAGCGGTTTAAATACGTTCAATTCAAAATTACCGGATGCCCCGCCAATATTTACCGCGACATCGTTGCCCATAACCTGAGCGCACACCATAGTCATCGCTTCGGACTGAGTGGGATTGACTTTGCCGGGCATGATTGAAGAACCCGGTTCATTTTCAGGAATAATGATTTCGCCGATTCCGCTCCGCGGCCCCGATGCCATCCATCTGATATCATTGGCGATTTTCATGAGAGAGCATGCTATCGTTTTCAGCACACCCGAGAACTCGACAAGGGCGTCGTGCGCCGCAAGAGCTTCGAATTTGTTTGGCGCACTGACAAAGGGACGGTTGGTCAGTTTTGCGATGCGCTCAGCGGATTTTACGGCAAAATCGGGATGCGTATTTAGCCCCGTGCCGACCGCTGTTCCGCCAAGGGCCAGCGGGTAGAGCCGTTTGAGTGAATCATTTATTCGGTCCAGATCATTTGTCAGTTGCTGAACATATCCGGAAAATTCCTGTCCAAGTGTCAACGGTGTGGCGTCCATCAAATGCGTGCGGCCGATTTTGATAACTTTCGCAAATTTTTCGGATTTGGATGCGAAAGTATCCCTCAAAATCGTTATCATCGGAATGAGCCGGCGATGAATTTCTTCGACTACCGCGATATGCATTGCGGTGGGAAATGTGTCGTTTGATGACTGCGCTTTATTGACATCATCGTTAGGATGAATTGGTTTCTTGCTTCCCATTTCGCCTCCGCCAAGTTCGATGGCGCGGTTTGCGATGACCTCGTTGGCGTTCATATTCGTCTGGGTCCCTGACCCTGTCTGCCAAATCGCAAGCGGGAAATGTTCATCGAGTTTGCCTGCAATAACTTCATCGGCGGCATGAATTATCAGGTCTCCTTTTTCAGGAGCGAGCAACCCAAGCTCCATATTGACTTGGGCGGCTGCTTTTTTCAAAATACCAAAAGCGCGAATGAGTTCGCGCGGCATGCGTTCGTTGCCGATTCTGAAATAGTTCAGCGATCGAGCGGTCTGCGCTCCCCAATACCGGCCGGTTGGGACCTTGATGTCTCCCATCGAATCAGACTCTCTGCGAAATGACATTGCTCTCTACCCTCACTCAATTATAAAAAATAACTGCCGGTAATATACAGAGTTGAATGGCGACAGCAAGTAGGCAAGAACAAGATCGCACCGTCTGACGGGGGGGACCAAAATCGAAGGAGACATTCTCAACACGTCATTGCGAGTTTCGCTTTTGAGTTCGCCTGTGGCGGATGGTAATCTCATGCCTGCCCGCTGGGAGGGTTCTCTTGATCTTGTTCAGTCTTGATCTTGTAGCGATTCCACCGCGGTTCGCCGCAGGCGAACGGTTCAGCTATTCTGTATTGCTCATGAATAAGCCCTCCCCCTCCCCTCTCCCAGGGGTAGAGGGTAATAAAAGATCACATCGTCCCGACGAATGTCGGGAGTGTGGTACAAGTAATATCGAACCGACAACCTGTTCCGTTAGGTCTTGCCGGCCTTCTTAGGGCGGTGTGACCTGACGGTCACTTGGTGCGTGACTGGGTCAACGACCCGAGTCGGGGGCGTCCCACACGAAAACCAATACTGGTTTCCCGCTTGCGCTGGAATGACATTACGACGGACGTTCGAGGAGCGGCCTAATGGGCGCGACTCACAACACCTACTCCCTTACCGAGCGTACAAACTCCATCCGCTTCTTCAGCGCCGGGTGGCTGTAAAACCAGAATTCAATCAGCGGATGCGGGTCAGGATCGGCGAGGTTGAACACCGCAAGCTTATCGAATGCAGTCGCGGCGCTCTCGCCGGAAATAGGCGTGACATCCATGCCGTACACATCAGCGCGGTGCTCTATGGAGCGGCTGAAACTGTTGCTGATTGGTTCGGAGAAAAATGAGATGACGGTGATGAATAGCAATACCAAGGGCAATGAGGCAAAATCGCTCAGATGGTCAAAGCCGAATCGGTGCGCGTTGCGTCGTATCTCCCCATGAATTAATCTACTGATAAGCCAGAGCGAGGCGACAATAATCAGAATACCGAGCGCCAATCCCTGCCAGACATGGTGCAAAACATAGTGCCCCATCTCATGTCCCATGACAAAGAGAATTTCGTCTCTGGTAAAGTTCTTCAAAAGCGTGTCGTAGAGGACGATGCGTTTGGTATTGAACAGGCCGGTGACATAAGCATTGATTTTGCTGGACTGCTTGGAAGCATTCACCTCGAACACGTCCGAACCTTCGATTCCAACCGATTCCGCCAGCGACAAAATTTGAGCTTCCAATTGTTTATCTGAAAGCGGTTTGAAATCGTTAAAGAGAGGCGAAATGAAAACCGGAACAAGCACAACCGATATGACGATCAACGGGATGACAGCCAATGAAAACCAAAGCCACCAGTTGGCAAAGCGCTTCACCATAGTGTAGAAAATCCACAGGGGGATAATTCCGATGGCGAATGTGAGCAATTGCATGAGTAGGTCTTCGCTCAACCAGCCTCCAAAAGTCAGATTGAGAAAACCGAACTCTTTTTCGACAACAAAGTCTCGATAGTAATGTAACGGAAAGCTGAGGAGATAGCTGGCAAGAACAAATAGCCCCCAATATATCCATAGAGCGAGAAATCCATTTCGTCCAATAGCGGCCCAGTCACGCATTCTTGCTGAGAGTTTGGTGAATAAGAGAATAGCCAGAAGCGCAATTGTGCCAAAGAAATCAACAAAGCGCCATTTGTTTCTCAAGTCTGAGTATTCAATCAATAATTGCTGACGCTCGGGCGAGAGGGGATAGATTTGTTCGCCGGTTGAGTCATCGAGTATTACCGTTGTCTCTGGGATAATCGTTACAACCTCGCTTGACTCGACAAGATAAGACTGAGAGACATGCGCACTGTCTGTCTGGGCAAGTAAGCTGGCTGTGACAGACAAGAATAGGACAGACAATAATGATGGAATGACTTTTGATAGTATGGCTGGTTTTCTTCTCATATAGGTCGCTTGCCTTTAGAACGTAGAAACAGTTAAGATAGAAGTCAAGGCGGAACGGGTCGATCACATCAATCACAAAAAAAAACCGCTCGGGCTTTCACCAGAGCGGTTTTGAAAATCAAAGCAAAATTAAAAAAACTTACTCGTAGACCGAGACCCGTTTGCCAGTTTTGCCAACACGCTCATAGGTGACCACACCGGTCACTTTGGCGAACAGTGTATGGTCTTTGCCAAGTCCGACATTGATTCCCGGCTTGATGGGAGTGCCGCACTGTCTGACTATAATTGAACCGGCAGATACCGCCTGGCCGCCGTATACTTTTGTCCCGCGTCGTTGGGCGTTTGAGTCACGGCCATTCTTCGATGAGCCTACGCCTTTTTTGTGTGCCATTGTAAAACCTCTATTATTTCCAACAATTCTTTAACGATACAAATTGGCTTTGCTCTCAAAAAAGCATTGCCACAGTCGACTAATATAGCCAAGTTCATCAAAAGCGCAAGCGGAAGATTTATTTCATTGCAAGGCAATCACTTAACTTGCTCGTTACAAGCCTTGCGCTTATCTGTTTATAAAAAATCGAGGCCGCAAACAACGGCCTCGATTTCGATAATGGTTCTCAGCTTCTAAATTTTATCTTAGCCGACTTTTTCTTCTTTCACCAGCGGACTATTGAAAGAGAATGTCAACTGGTCGACACCTGCGCCGATTGTCAGGTCCAGATCCCCGGCATACTGACCGCGGAGAATCTCCTCGGCAAGCGGATCCTCGAGATAGCGCTGGATTGCCCGTTTGAGCGGACGAGCGCCATAGGCCGGATCGTATCCTTTTTCTACCAGAAATTCTTTGGCTCCATCGGTGAGCTTAAAACTAATGCCGCGCTCGGCGAGTTGTTTGGCAATATCAACCGAGAGAATATCGATTATCGATTTGATGTGATGACGGTCGAGTGAATGGAAGATAATCGTCTCGTTGATTCGATTGAGCAATTCCGGATTGAAGAGCTTCTTCAACTCATCGGTGATTTTCTTCTTAATCGTCTCAAATGGGAGTTCGACATTTTCCGCGCCGAATCCAACCTGCTTCAAATCGCGCAATTGCTTGGTTCCGACATTCGAAGTCATGATGACCACCGTGTTGCGGAAATCGACCTTGCGGCCAAACGAATCGGTGAGCGAGCCGTCATCCATCAACTGTAAGAGGATATTAAACACATCGGGATGCGCTTTTTCAATTTCATCCAAAAGAACAACCGAGTATGGTTTGCGGCGAACTTTTTCAGTCAACTGGCCGCCTTCCTCGTAACCAACATATCCAGGGGGAGCGCCGATCAAACGGGATATGGCAAACTTCTCCATATACTCGGACATATCAATTCGAATGAGGGAATCGGCGTCATCAAACAGAAATGCCGCGAGTTCTCTGGCCAATTCAGTCTTACCGACACCGGTAGGACCGAGGAAGATAAAGGTACCGATTGGCCGGCGTGGATCGCCAAGTCCTGCTCGGGCGCGGCGAATTGCTTTGGAGAGGACTCCGATTGCCTCGTCTTGTCCGACCACAGTTTTGCGAAGTTCATCTTCCATGCGAAGCAGACGCTGTGATTCCTTTTCTTCGAGTCTGAAGAGCGGTATACCAGTCATCTTGGCCAAAACGGAGGCGACATCGTCGGCCGTAAGGGTGATTTTTTCTTTCTCGCGTTGTTCTTCCCACTTCTTCTGCATTTCGGTCAGGCGCTCTTTTTCCGCCTTGATTTCATCGCGAAGCTGAGCAGCTGTTTCAAAAGCCTGATTCTTTACAGCTTCTTCTTTTTTGTGCTGCAATTCAGTCAAACGACCTTCGGCTTCGGAGAACTTTTCCGGACGGGTGTAGGTCGAGAGATGGGCGCGTGAACCGGCTTCGTCGATAAGGTCAATGGCCTTATCGGGCTGGTATTTGCCTGAAACATATCGGTTGGACAGTTTCACCGCGGCTTCAATTGCCTCATTGGAGATGTTCAGCTTGTGGTGTTCTTCGTATCTTGGACGAAGTCCTTTAAGAATACGAATGGTATCCTCTTCAGAGGGCGGCTCGACCATAACGGTCTGGAAACGTCGTTCGAGAGCGCCGTCTTTTTCAATATACTTGCGGTATTCATTTAATGTAGTCGCGCCAATACAGCGAAGTTCGCCGCGCGCAAGCGACGGCTTGAAAATGTTCGAGGCATCGAGCGAGCCTTCGGCTCCGCCTGCGCCTACTATAGTATGGAGCTCATCGATGAAGATAATGACATCGGATGAGTTGATAATTTCATTCATGACTGCTTTGAGGCGTTCTTCAAACTGGCCGCGGTATTTTGTGCCAGCCACAAGCGATGCCATATCGAGCGTAACGACCCGCTTGTTTTCCAAAGTCTGCGGAACGTTACCTTCGACAATTCGCTGGGCAAGTCCTTCGGCAATAGCCGTCTTGCCTACACCCGGTTCGCCAATAAGCACCGGATTGTTCTTTTTGCGGCGTGAGAGAACCTGACAGACGCGCTCGATTTCGTTTTCGCGTCCGATAATAGGATCAAGCTTACCGCGTCGGGCGAGTTCAGTCAGGTCACGGCCAAAATGGTCAAGGGCCGGTGTCTTTGATTTTTTTCGCTTCTTCTTATAAGACGACGGTTTGCCGTTCTGGATATTCTTAAGCTCTTCGTAGGCTTCTTTATAATCTATTTCATAGGTCGACAGTACCTGCGCCGCTACACCTTCCTCGTCTTTGAGCAGAGCGAGAAGAATGTGTTCGGTATCGATATCTTTTGATTTGAGCGCACGCGCTTCCTGACCTGAAACCTCAAGCGTCTTTTTCGCGCGCGCGGTCAACGGCAACTGGCCCATCGTCATGGTGCCGCCGGAGGGCTGTACGACTTCCTCGATGGAGACTTTGAGGTCGTCAAGATCAAGACCTAAATTGTTGATGACATCAACTGCCCGTCCCTCGCCAAGACGAATCAAACCCAGCAGGAGATGCTCGGTACCGATATAGTCATGTCTGAGGCGCGCGGCTTCGTCGCGGGCATATTCGATTGCCTTGCGGGCTGACTCGGTAAACATCTCGTTCATGGTTTTATATCCTTTGCTTCTAAATGCAATATACGTTCACATACATACTCATGCAATACATAAACAGTATCTTACACGCCTGTGTTCCGCAACTTCTCTCTTACCATCTGCGCTCGCACGAAGTCGCGTTTGCTTGTATCAAGCTCGCGTCCGTAAAATTTCTGAAGGTGCGCCGGCTGAGAGAGAAGTAGAATGTCATTAATCAACGGTATAGAAAGGAAATCGATAATTTTCATAGCATGACCAAGGCGTAACGCAGAGAGCAGATTCATCACTTCATCCGCAGTCAGCATCCGCGCATTTTTGAGGATGCCATACGCGCGCCAGATTTTGTCTTCAATCATATCAGCCGCTTCATCCATTAGACGCGTCCGCGCTTGGGCTTCGTCGTCTATTATTTCACGGGTCACTCGTGTTATCTGATTCAATATATCAGATTCTGAGACGCCCAGCGTATTTTGATTGGAAACTTGGAAAAGATTTCCTAAAACATCCGAGCCTTCCCCGTAGAATCCGCGTACTATCAGACCGGTACGGGTAATACGGGATATCACCTTATCTATATCTCGGGTGAGAACCAACCCGGGCAGGTGAATAAGCACCGATGCTCTCATCCCTGTACCGGCATTTGTCGGACAGGCCGTCAGATATCCAAAATCGGGATCATAGTCGTACTCAAGATACCGGCCTATCTCGCTCTCATATTGCATTGCCAAAGTAAATGAGCCTTGGGGATCAAGTCCCGGGGAGAGGGCCTGCACACGGAGGTGGTCTTCTTCATTGACCATCACTGAAACCCGCTCCTCGGCCCCGATCCAAAGAGCCTTCGACGAATCGCCAGTGAGGAAAACCGGAGAAATCAAATGTCGTTCGACAAGAAAATCTCGGCCCATCTCGTCGATATCAGATGCTTTGAAATACATTCCCTGAGCAAGGGATTTGGATCGCGTCACCGAAGAATCAAAGTAGGTGATAACTCTGCGGCGCGTCTCGCTGTCTGAGGAAGTCGGATAATTGCAGCCTGCCACATTTCGGGCAAGCCGTACGCGGGTGGAAAGAACCACCAACGCTTCTTCGCCTTTACCGGAGAGCCATGCGGCGGGCGATTTTGCCATGTCTTCAAACATTGTAGTCATTTTACTGCCCTCTCCCGTTATTTATCAACGGGAAAACTTTCCTTAACCGAACGCAGTTTATCCCTTAGTTCGGCCGCGCGTTCAAAATCTTCGTCTTCAATTGCTTTCCGCAATCGAGCCTCTAATCGTTCTTCTTCCTTCACCGGCAGGGTGTTGTCAAACCCCGTGGTCTGAATGTTGGGATTTTTCCCTCTGTGAATGGCTGCGCCGTGAATTTTTCTCATGATCGACTCAAGCCGGGGTCTGAATGCCGCGTAGCACCGCCCGCATCCGAACCGGCCAAGTTTAGTGAACTCGTCAAATGTCAGTTTACAATGGGCACACTCCAGCGGTTCAGTCGGAAAATGTCCAGTCGAGACGGCGATATCCTTGGCCAGTCCAGCCAGGATTTCTGCCAATGGAAACGGCATATTATCCAACGGGGAGTTGAATCCACGAGCCGCGGCGCATTCGCGGCACAGTGAAAGCATCAGCTTTTCATTGTTCACAATCTGGGTAAGGTGAACCTGAGCTTCGCGTTTTTTACAATCCTGACATACCATATACTATCTTTTCTCCAGCTCAACGTACTTCGACTATGCGTCCATCGGCCATTTGAAATTCGCGGTCGCAATGAGCAGCCAAATCCCGATTGTGTGTGGCAATCAGAAATGTCACTTGTTTTTCCCGGGCGAGTCGAAAGAGCAGCTCGTGCAACGCGCCTCCAGTTGCCGTGTCGAGATTTCCAGATGGTTCATCGGCAAGGACAACCGCTGGATTATTGGCCAGCGCACGCGCGACAGCGACTCGTTGTTGCTCACCTCCAGACAGTTCTTTCGGGCGGTGACCTCTCCTTTCACTCAAACCGACCTCCTGCAGGAGTTGTTCCCCCCGCTCGGCGGCCTCGGCGGTCTTGCGACCAGCAAGAAGATGGGGGATCATGACATTTTCAAGAGCGGTAAAATCATCAAGAAGGTAATGAAACTGAAAGACGAACCCGACAGTGTTCACTCGAAAACGGGCAAGCTCTTTTTCTGATCGGCTGTGAAGGGGAACATCGCTGATAGAAACTTCGCCTCGAGTCGGTTTGTCCAATCCGCCCAGAATATGCAGAAGAGTTGATTTGCCGACACCGGAAGCGCCTGTCACGGCGGCAGTTTCACCCTTCTGCAAGTTCATAGATATACCCTTTAAGACAGACAACGTGCCCGTTGCCGTTTTAAAATCCCGATAGACATTGTTAGCAGATAGAATGTGCATTACTTCGTCCGTCATTTCGTTTTTTACAGTCCTATTAGTTATACTAAGGCGTTACAATGATTTTCGCCATATTTCAGCAAAGATTTAGCAACATATCCAAATTCAACCTTATTATTGTCTTAAGACATCAACCACGGACATACGAGCGGCTTGATCGGCAGGATAGATTGCGGCGGCAAAACAGATGAGGACAGTGACAAGCCCTGCGATGGCAAAATCCATCAGATGTACATCTATCGGCAAATATGAGATAAAGTAAATGTCCCCCGGCAATGTTATTATCTCATATGTGTTCTGCACCCAAGCCGCAATCGCGGCAAGCGTCCAGCCGAGTATGACTCCGACCACTGCAATCATCAGTCCTTTATAGACGAAAATTTTTCTTATTGCGCCGGGTGTTGTTCCCATTGTTTTCAATATTCCAATTTCCGCTCTCTTCTCCATCGTCAGCATAACGAGGGTTGAGATGATTGAAAAGGCGGCGACAATAACTATCAGTGTGAAACCGAGAAAGAGTATTTTCTTCTCAATGGCAATCCAGGTAAACAAGTTCTTATGCAGAACTGTCCAAGGCACAACGTCGTATTCATAGTCCAGCGCCGAATCAATCTCACGAGCGACACTTTCGGCGGCATTGATATCATTCAGTTTCAAATGCACCGCTGTGGCGGTATTGCCGGTCTTGAATAAATCCTGTGCTGAGGAAAGTGATATATATGCAAGCTGGCCGTCAAACTCGTACATGCCTGTTTCAAAAATTGCTGTGACTAAAAATTTGGCGACTCGAGGCCGTATGTTTTTCTGAAGGTCTTCGCCCCTCATTGAATATAGTACCACCGGATCTTCAAGAAAGACGCCGAGTCTGTCTGCCAAACCACTTCCGAGCATGATCCCCGAGAGCGTGTCATCGTGAGTAACCGTTTCACTGAATCCGTATTCGCCGGCCTTTATATCCCGTTCTATTTCCGAAGTCCGATTTTCTTGTTCGGGTTCAATACCTCGAATGATGATTCCGTCGCCAGCCGATGCAGACGAAATCCCTGCCTTATAAAAAATAAATGGCGAAGCCGCCACCACGCCCGGCATACGCTGGACCTGTGAGACAATGACGTCATAGTTTTCGATAAGTCCGCCTTGTGACGGGAAAATTGAGACATGGGAGGTTGTGCCAAGCAGACGGGTTCGTATTTCCGATTCGAATCCGTTGTGCATGGACATGACAAAGCATACCGTCGCCACACCAAGCATAACACCTAAGATTGTTATCCAGGTTGAAACGGAAATGAAGAAACGCCCTGAATGAAAATAGCGCCGAGCGATAAATCGTTCAAAATTCATAAATCAAAAAGAAAACAATTTCCGCATTGGCCGCAAGAAGGTAGTAAAGCAGGCTTTTATAATCATCATACCACAGAAGTATACACGACTTGTTGGTGGACAAGCAATCCCTTTCGGTATTTGTTTACTCTGATAAACGGATGTAAGAATAGATATGGGCCATAGTGTTCGGTTTCAAGAACATTAAAATGGTGTGATATAAACCCAACAATATCCAAACTGGATTCACAATCGACATCCGCTTAAGTATAAACTGCCGCTAAACCATTCTTAATATGTCTTACGCGCGTTTTGCTTCTTTCACATGTGACATCGAAAGCGCCGCGCTGAAATCCTCGATAAGTTCATCTATATTTTCTATACCAACTGAAACGCGGATGAGGGCATCAGTCACGCCCAAAGCTTCGCGCTCTTTGGCTGTCAGACCGGCATGGGAACTGCGCGATGGACGCACCACTAATGATTCTACGCCTCCCAGTGACACGGCATGGAGGGGAATAGTCACACTGTTGAGAAACGGCTCAGCCATGGCATCTGATTTCAGATAAAAGGCAAGCATGCCGCCGTAACCGTCGAAAAGTTTTTCCGCAAACTTGTGTCCTGCATCACTACTGAGGCCGGGGTACCGTACTTCCGAGACTTCATCGCGTTTTGAGAGAAACTGAGCTAATTGAAGCGCGTTTTGATTTTGCTGTCGGACGCGAAGTCCCATTGTTTTCATTCCCCGCTCAAGTAAAAAGCAGGCATGCGGATCGAGCATGCCGCCGAGATGATTGAGCAGTTTTGTCGCTTTGGTTATCCGGGCTTGCGACCCGACAATCGCTCCGGCGCCGATGTCGCTGTGGCCATTGAGGTATTTGGTTGCGCTGTGGACAACAAGATCAAATCCGATTTCAATCGGGCGGAAGTTCACCGGCGAAGGAAAGGTATTGTCTATGATCGTCACAAGATTGTGTTCGCGAGCGAAAGCAACAATCGCTTTCAAATCGCCGACTTCCATAAGCGGATTGCTGATTGACTCTACATACAGAAGCTTGGTCTTTGGTTTTAAAGCCTTTCGCCAACTCGACGGGTCATTCAGATCGATAGGCATATGATCAATGCCGAGCCCCTTTGCGTCCTCGTTGAGGAACATCTGTGTGCCGCCATAGAGACAGCGCTGGGTCAGAATATGATCGCCAGTTTTAACAATAGAGAGAATAGCCGTGGTTATCGCCGCCATCCCGCTTGCCGTGACCAAGGCCGATTCGGCCGATTCAATGGCGGCTATACGGGCATGCAGGACAGCATGGTTCGGAGTGTTACTGCATCGCACATATCGCACATCATCGTAATCACGGTCTCCGCCGGTCAGGTAGGTCGAAGTCTGGAAAATCGGCGTAACAACTGAATCTTCAATGTTGGGTCTGATTGCTCCGGCATGGAGCAAATTTGTGTCTATTGATTTGAATCGTTTATGCGATGAGCTCATTTTGACTCCCCTCCTTTTGGTGTCCACAGACATGGTAACTAGCTGCCATGCGACAGCTTATCTATGTGTTTTAATACGAAGTACCTATGCTATGATACAATCAGCTTGAGCTGACAACAAGGTCGATCTGGCTGTTAATATCAAGTTCTGCGCCTTCAGGCTCTGACTGCTCAAGCACCGTCTCCGGCAGATAATTTTCATCTATACGCGTTGTGACCTCTCCGACAAGCAAAGATTTCTCCTTGAGCCGCTTCCGGGCCTCCTCCAAAGGAAGACCGATAACTTTGGGCACAAAGGTAAAGCTCGAAGCCCGTCCCCTGTTGACCATAAGATTAACCGATGACCCCATGGGGATGTTTGAACCCGCCGCCGGGTAGGAAAAAACTACCACCCTCTCAGGAATTGTGTCCGAAAAGGCCCAGGCTATTTCACCGACAATGAGTCCGGCTGTCTCAAGGTCTAAAATTGCCTGCCTGACTGAACGTCCGGCGACATCGGGAATCTCTATCATTTTCTGACCCATCGAAAGAGTCAACTTGATTGTGCGATCTGACTTAACCTTGGTGCCCGAGATAGGAAATTGTCCCAAAATGACGCCTTGCGGTTTGCCGGGGGAATATTCCTGGGCGGCTATCTCATATTTCAAATCAAGCTCATAGAGGCTAATCTGGGCGTCGACAAGCCTCTGACCCATCAAACTTGGCAAAGGAAATTCTGTACCTTGCCGGGTGACACTGGGCATTATCGCCTTGTCCACCACAAGCACTGCGAGAAGCAGGACAAGAAGAGGCGTAGCCACCCAGAAAATCAGTTTCCGTTGAATTGAACCGGGCGGAAGGGGTTTAGCCAGAAAGGGGGTACGTCCGCTTTCGGGCTGGGATAAACGAGTGGCTCTAACTTGCATCATAGCCGTTATACAGAGTTGAAAAGTATGTGTCCATAAGAATCACAGGGTCTCCAAAACCGGGGTGAAAATCAAGATTAAAAATAGGGCAGCAGTAAAGGCTGAATCGTCCTAAAAATCTTCCGCAAGCGGTGGGGTGCCCAATATCACAGCAGGCCTTTCCAACATTGTCGTTGCGAGGAGCGAAGTGACCCACCACGGCGGGCAGGCGCGGTGGAGAATCCATCTTCACCTTGGTGCAGGCCAGAGATTTTCAAATCCGCCAATGGAGGACGGCCTGCATGAAGATTCAAAGCAGTAAGCTCTATCTTATTTTATGGTAGAATCAGACATCTGATTGATATCTTCAATTGTCCCCGAAACCTGATCGAGGATTTTAATGTGGGTCAATTCCCTATCGGCATGCATGCCAATTCCGGTGATGACATCCTGGCGGCGCGTAATTTTTACAAAGGCATCAGTCTCTATCTGTTTGGTTTCAGGATTCCAGATGAGATGTTCTGTTTCAAGTTTTGTCGTATCACCGACCGAGACGACGACATTGCCGAAAATATGAAATCTATTGGTTGACTCGCGGATCACACCGGAATCTCCCACAAGGGTCGTCTGAACATGGCCGAGACTGTCAAAGAAATCAATATCGACAGAATAGGCCATGGTCGAATCAAGCTTTTCAAATTTCCTAATTTGGTCGGCCCGAATTTCGGTCGTTTTGGTTCCCTTATCGTACAGATGGATTTTTGCGACTGTGACCTTGGAGTCCGGTCGTCCCAGAGAGTCCATTAGTATTGTGTCGGAACCGCCATCGGGCGGCTTGCGCTCACAGCCGGTTTGAAACAAAACTGCCATGATTAGTATTGTAATCGCAGTAATGGAAAATGGCTTGTTCATAAATGTTTTTATCATAAGGTCAATATAGTGTCTGCGCAGGGAGTTCAGATATCTCTTAATGACTTATTTTTATCTATTGTTTCATTATCGGCATCGATAAGCCCGCTTTTGATATCCGGCTCGGAATTAACTGGAGTTTTCCATCGATTATGCAGCCATATCCACTGATCTTTATTCTCATGAATAATCAGCTCAAGGACTTCGGTGCATTTTTTTGTCAATTCTATTGCATCGGTTTCGGCATCTCCGCTTGGATTTATGCAGACTTCCTCTTTGATAATGACTCTGTAGCGGTTATCGGGAGTTCGCAGACAGACCGCAGGAACAAAGGCGGACCCAAGCCGCAAACCAAGCATGGATTGCCCGACCGGTGTATTGGCAAGTCGGCCAAACGTCGGTATCATACAATTGCGGACGCGGCCGGAATCGGTGTCTATGAGCACACCGACTACTCCACCTTTTTTTAACCACTCAATCAGCTTTCGCGGGGAGTCGGAAGTTGAGATATTTGTCAAGCCGACTGATGCGCGGTTTTCGATGAGAGTTGTATCGAGTCGTTTGTCGTACATCTCTCTTCCGATAACTGCGACCGGATATCCGAGCGATGCGATAAGAGCGGCTAAAACTTCAAAGTTACCAATATGTCCGGTCACGCCAAACACGCCTCTGCCGCGATTAAACGCTTTCACCCAATGCTCGATTCCTTCGACAGTGATAAACGGTCGAATTTCGGAGGCAAAGTGTTTTTTGAAACGAAGGACATCGACAATATTTTTTCCGCTGTTCACAAAGAATTGCCGACCGATATTTTTCATTTCTGCCGGAGTATGTATTCCGGCGTAGACTAAGGCAAGATGCCGCTCCGTCTTATACCTGTCGCGCTTGAGGATTACCCACGAAGCCAGCCCAAGCCACCCGCCGATGAAGACTGCAAAGCGTCGCGGGATGAGATTGCAGATTCCGATTAGGATTGTAACCAAACCAAAAACGGCAGTGCGTTTAATATTCTTAAATCTTCTCATAGAATAGTTTACGTATGAGAAACAGCCGAAGACACTGAGCTACATTGAAGATCAGACAATTGTTCCACGTGAAACATTAGCGGCGATCAGTAAACAATAATTTAGCGCCAAGTCCGATAAATACGGCGCTCGTTATCCAGCGCTGAAACTGCCAAAAGCTGGGTTTTTGAACGAGCCTTTGTCCGGCAAGTCCAAAGACCAATGCGACAATGATATTGACTATAGTGCCGGAAATATTAAAAATCGTTCCGAGGATTAGAATTTCAAGCGCGGGCGATGTCGAATCGCTATGAGTGAACTGGGGCAAAAATGCGAGAAAGAAGAGAGCAACTTTGGGATTCAAGATATTCGTTAGCACTCCCTGCCAGAATATTTGTGAGAGCGGGGCTTTGGCATATCTGACCCCGGATGATGGCGCGCTTTGTTTCGCCGTGAGGGCGCGTATGCCTAAATAAATCAAATAGCCAGCTCCGATATATTTGATGACATCAAAAGCCGTCGCCGAATACATAAATAGCGCCGATAGCCCAAATGCCGCGGCCAAACAATGCACCACGCATCCGCCGCCAATACCGAGCGCCGATACCGTGCCGGCAATTTTCCCCTGACTGATAGATCGGGTGGCAACGTACAACATATCCGGACCCGGCGTGATATTCAGAAGCAAGGTCGCGGTCATAAAAAGGAGAAGTTGTGAACTGTCAAACATCAATTTATCCGATATAATTATCTATACAAGTTTTGATTTGAGGATGTCATGTAAATGAATCACGCCCACTAGCTGACGATTACTGTCGACAGTCGGAAGCTGTGTGATTGTGTATTTTTCCATCATGGCAAGGGCCGTGTCGAGCAACGCCCCTTCCCAGACAGATTTTGGATTTTTTATCATGACTTCTTCGGCCGTCATGGAAAAAACATCTTTTTTAAGCTCTACCAACCGTCGTAAATCCCCATCGGTAAAAATACCCCCGGTAGTACCATTGTCATTTTTCATTAATACACAGCCGAGCCGTTTGCCCGTCATTTCAACCACCATTTCAGACATGGTCGCTTTCGGACAGACCAGCGGCATCTGGTCGCCGCTGTGGTGGAGTTCGGAAACATGTTTGAGCAGGCGCATTCCAATCGCTCCGCCCGGATGCAATCCGGCGAAATCCTCAGGTGTGAAATTGCGCGCCCGAACCAAGGCTATCGCCAGCGCGTCACCCATGACCAGAGCGGCGGTTGAAGATGAGGTCGGCACAAGATTGTTCGGACAGGCTTCGTTTGCAACCGAGCAGTCAAGTCCGATATCGGCGCGTTGGAAAAGCGGCGAGTCGATCGTTCCGCCCAGCACAATTATCTTCACCTGTAGTCTACGCGAGGCGGCGATAATCGGATCCAGTTCTCCCATGCGCCCTGATTTGGACACAATGATAAGGATGTCTTCGGGGCGGATGAGTCCAAGGTCGCCATGAAGGGCTTCGGCGGGATGAAGAAAAATTGATGATATGCCAGTGGAATTAAATGTCGCGGCAATTTTGCGGGCAATGAGACCGGATTTGCCCATACCAGTTAAAATTATGCGGCCAGCGCAGGTCTGAATGAGGTCGACCGCGGCGTTGAACTGCTCGTCGAGACGCGAGGCCATTGCTTCGATTGCGGCCGCTTCTGAGCGCATGACTTCTTTAGCGAATTGTCTGACGTCCATAGGGCGTATATTCCAGCGGATCTTTATTTATTGCTTCGAAATAATATTCCAGAACTTCGCGAACAGCTCCTTTGCCGCCGACTTTTTCGGTCACGTAACTTGAGACATCAATTAAACGCTGTGTCGAACCCGCGACTGCAATGGGGAGTCCTACTTTTTCAGCGATTGGAATATCGAGCAGTTCATTTCCCATATACGCCACATCGGTAACTGAGATGGTAAGCTTCTCAAGGAGAGGCGTAAAAAGGGCGAGTTTGTCTTCGCTTCCCTGCAGAATATATTTTACACCGAGCGCTTTCATACGGACTTCCGTTGCCTCGGATTTTCTGCCCGAGACAATGGCGATTATGAGTCCGGCGCGAAGGGCGAGGGTCATGAAAAAGCCGTCGGATATATGAAACTGTTTGAGCTCCATTTCGCCGGGTCCGACAAAAATAGTGTCGTCGGTGAGCACGCCATCGACATCGAGGGCCAGCATTTTCATCCCTTTGAGTTTCTCGACAAACGCCGTTTTGGACAATTTTAGCATCAGACTAACTCCTTCGTCACAGACGATGCCATCCGCACGGTCAGAACAGATTCAAGAAGCTCTTCCATCTTAGACAAAGGAAGCATTGCCCCGGCATCGGAAAGGGCCTTGGATGGTTCAGGGTGGGTCTCAATAAAAAGGCCGTCGATTCCAATCGCCGCGGCGGCTTTGGCCATCGGGATGCTGTATTGGGGCTGTCCGGTGGAGACCGTTCCTCCTCCGCCAGGAAGTTGAAGCGAGTGCGTGGCATCGAAAATTACCGGATAGCCGGCCTCTTTCATTATCAGTAATCCGCGAAAATCGACGACAAGATTGCGATAGCCGAATGTAGTCCCGCGCTCGGTGAGCATAATTTTTTTTGAATCGGCTTTTTGGGCAATAAGG
The DNA here is from genome assembly GCA_034439475.1 of Candidatus Zixiibacteriota bacterium. Classification (NCBI taxonomy): domain Bacteria; kingdom Pseudomonadati; phylum Candidatus Zixiibacteriota; species Candidatus Zixiibacteriota bacterium. Next base: position 3,995 of record JAWXAN010000052.1, on the reverse strand, counting down.
GCCATATCTTCCGGGGCAAGAAACTGTCCTTTTTTAATGTTAACCCAGCGACCTGATTTGGCGGCTTCGACAACAAGGTCAGTCTGTCGGCAGAGAAGGGCCGGGATTTGTAATATGTCAGCAACCTCGGCGACGGCGGGAATATCTGCCGTTTCATGAATATCAGTCAGGACAGGTAATCCAAACTCTTTTTTTACTTTAGCAAGAATCGCAAGTCCTTCTTTTCTGCCGGGGCCGGTGTATGAGATTCCGGATAAACGATTGGCCTTTTGAAACGATGTCTTAAAAATATAAGGAACCCTATGTTTTTCGGCCAGAGCGGCGATGTGCTCCGCGACTTTGAGGCAGAGAGATTCCGACTCGGCAACACATGGCCCGGCAATAAGGAAAAACTCCCCCCGTTCGATTCTCGAAAAAACTGAATTTGGCATATTGCCTAAATATACGAGGCCGAAGCCCGAAAGGAAACAGCGAAGAAACGCGGCTGCCGGAGCGAATAGGTCACTACGGCCGAACTTTAAGCATCCACCTAACTGTATCTCCGGTAGTGATGTAGCGCTTGTCGCTTGCCATCGGGATCATGCTGTCATTGACTGAATACATCCAAAAAGCATTGGAGCTTTGCTCTATTGAATCGATAGCCTCAACAAATGCCCCCATCGATGTGGACTTGTATCGCAGATCGTGATCCCGGTCGAGAAGCTCCAAAACGGTTGTCGAATCTACTCCGACAAGCATGACAACGACGCTGTCGCGAGATTTCGGGCGTTCGGTTTCTGCCTGTGTGGTAGTATCCGGAGTAAGTGCAGGCGCAGCTTGGTCTTTCTCCTTGCAGCCTATGGATAGAATTAGTAGAAATAACGCGATGAGAATATAAGACGGCGACGAGCTCATGCCCTTTGTGCTGGAATATGCCCTCATGTGCGAGCCGGAGGTTGTATAGTCATAAGGAAATATAACTGAGATTGCCGCGTCGTCCAGAGACGCCCGACACCACTCTGTGGCTGCTTCCGGTTCTGGCGAGTCCTGACGTGATTCGTGGCGCTGTGTGACCTGACGGTCTTCTCGTGAGAACCAGAGACGGTCTGCGCACAAGGATTCAATTGGACTATTCATCGCTAAAATGCTCCGTAGCTTTTGTGTGACCATTTTTTCGCTTATAGTTTGCTCATTTTTTCACTCCCTTGCAAGTATAAATTGAGTTGAAATTGGAATTACCACAGAATGACTAGTGAAAGTGTACATAAAAGCGAGTCAAATGAAGACAGAGTTTTTCTTGCTTCAACCTATTTTCAGAAGTTACTTAGAGATATGTTGAGATACAAATTCATACCCTGCGCCGTATTCGCGCTTGGTTCTATATTCGTTCAATCGATTTCGGCTCAGCCAGCTGTAAGGTTGAACCGTGAAAACATCAGCCTCCAGAGAAATCTCTATCCTGATTATTATTCAACCGTCTCGGCCGCCAATGATATTCGCTGGGTAACCCGAAACGACAGCGCGCTTACCGCATTTTGGCAGAATTCAGGTCAGAACGTGCTCTCGATTCTTGAATCGCTTTCGGGGATTCGTTGGAGCGAGACGAATTTTGATATCTATCTGATTCGCTATTATCCAAGCATCGGCGAGGGGATGCCGACAATAATTCCGGTGGGGGGAATAAAAAATGGCTCGCTTGTCGAAGCCGCGCCGAGCGGGAACGAGCAGTATCTAAATATTATGTATCAACTCGCGCGTCGCTTGCTCACTCAAGCAACCCGCAGCAACAGCCCGGTTGCGCCGTATATTGTCAATCACCCTCTCATGCAGGACAGCCCCCTGCGACGGGATAATCTTGCGATGCTATTGGCCTTGGTAACCGCCCAGCGGGCCCTTGGCCAAGGGCAGGCGCAATCTGCGATCAATTCGCCGGTCTGGATGCATAATTTCCCTTCGCGTGAACTTTTCGAAGAATATCTTTACAACAAGTGGGTATTGACGCCGGAAAAGCCATTGAGCGCATGGCTCATGAGTGAATCATACGCCGGTGATCTGGTCAATGCCACTCGCACTGTTCGGGCCAACGCCAGCGCACCTCAGACCGAATCAAACGAGCAGATAGATGGTATCCCCCCAAAAGGAAAGTTCGGATTTTCAGTCGCGCTTGAGGAGTCCAACAGACTGGTCGTGGACAATATCGATCCCTCGCGCGCGGCATCGGCCTGCGGATTACAAGTCGGCGATGCAATTCTGTATGTCGATGGAATCAGGCCAAAAACACACAAAGAGCTTGTGGAAAAAATCTATGCCGGTATCGGTAATGGCAACGGCATGTCCAAAGTGGCCGTTATCCGGGATGGAAAGACAATAAATCTTTTTTTCCGGTCCGGCAAGGTCAATGAGCCTGAGGAAAAACAGGCCGGACAGTAGCCAGCGAAACCGCCTTTGAATCTGTCTTAATTTTTGATTTCCTACAATTCCAACAGCAACGACTCGGAGCAAAATCCTGGGCCGAGGGCCGAGACAAGTCCGTGTCCGCCGCGCCCAAATCCGTACTCTTTTAGATAGCGCTCTATTACAAAGAGCACGGTGCACGATGACATATTGCCGTATTCGGAAAGAATTGTTTTCGACAGCGAAAGACTTCCATTTGTAATGCCAAGGGCATTCTCGTACGCCTGGAGCACTTTTGTTCCGCCCGGGTGAAAGAGAAATTGGCTGATATCGCCAAGACGTAACTCACACTCATCGAGAAATTGCGACAGGTCTTTTTTGGCATGTTCAGCGACAATATCAGGAATGCGCTGGGCAAAGACAACCTGAAGACCTCTGGTGTCGATATTCCAGCCCATTACATCGAGCGAATCGGGATAGAAGGTACTTCGGCTTGCCAACATCTCCAGCCCCGGCAGTTCGACTTTATCACCCACAACCAGCGCCGCGGCTGAGCCATCGGCAAAGAGCGCAGTCGCCACAAAATTGCTTTTGGAATGGTCATCGGGAATAAAAGTGAGCGAGCAGAGTTCGGTCGAGACGACAAGAATCCTCTCGCGGGGATGTCCTTGGGCGTAATGGAAGGCATGCGAAAGTCCCGCCGCGCCGCCGGCGCATCCCAGACCCCAGATGGGTGTTCGGCGAATGTCTCGCCGGAAATTCAACAGATTGATGAGCCGGGCATCGATTGAGGGTGTCGCGAGTCCGGTGGTGTTGACATAGATGATATAATCGATTTGGTTGCGCTCAAGATTGTTTTTTTCGAGAACGGCCGTAACGGCCTGTAAGGAAAGCGCGGTTGCGGTTTCGATATAGGCGGCATTGCTCTCGGCCATTGTCCGTTTTCTGCCGACCCAGTCGAGGGGTTTGGCAAAATAGCGGGTGGCAATTCCGGCATTGGAAAATATCGGCATGAGCTTTTCCAGATCTCCCAGATGCGACCCAAAATGTTCAGCGGCGAAGTGCGATATTTCGGTCTGGGAAAAGGCGTATTGGGGGACGGCTGTCTCGATGGCGCATAGGCGTGGCATGTGGTAATGAACAATGAAAACAGGAATTGGACAAGGGGTTTGTTTGTTGGGGGCGGCGTGTTCTTATGGGTAGCCCACTCTGCCGCGGCGGAATCGCTGCAAAGACAAAGAGAAGATGGCTTCCAGCTTGCGCTGGAATGACATTGCGATAAGTCGTTGCGAGGAGGCGATGGCGATGAGACAATCTCATGTTTTCTTAACGTGCTGTCAGGCGCCCCCGCCAGACAGTTCAATCATAGTGGCGGGCGAGGGCGCCCGACACCACTTGAAGGTGGGCGCCGGGGACGTCCCGCGCGAAGAGATGTCACAGCCCGATCCCAATTTGCATTTTCGTGCAGGCCGTCCTCCATTGGCGGATTCGAAAATCTCTGGCCTGCACCAACAGGAAGATCACACCGTCCGCCGCGGCGGACGGTGGTACAAGAAACAAAGCCTCAATCTCATGTTTTCTGATATTTGGTAGGTCTAAACCTTCTTAGGTCTCGACATCTT
>JAWXAN010000051.1 GCA_034439475.1 Candidatus Zixiibacteriota bacterium | reverse complement strand
TTCATAACCGAGAAAACGACTTCGCATGGTACTGTAAACTCCGCCCAAAATGAATAACTTACCAACACTTTTTGGCTATTATGCCCGTTGCGAGGAGCGATTCTGAGAGGGACGTGGCAATCTCATATTGATCTCCGTGCGATTCCGCCAGCGGCGAACTGCAGTGCAACAATGACGTGGTGTCGGGCGCCCTCGCCCGACACTATACTTCAACTGTCAGGTGGGGGCGCCTGACAGCGCAGATGTGAGAAGGCAGCCATTGCAACCTTCCGTCTGGTCTTGCCAACCTTACTTAGGGCGATGTGATCTGACGGTCTCCACCGTCCCCCGCGCCAGCAACGAACTTCTAATTCACCGCTGTCAAATACGCGGTAATGGCGTCGATTTTTTGCTCTGATAAATGCGCAAGTTCTCCATAGCGCTGTACAAGTGTCGGCCACTGGTCATCTGTCCACTTGGCAGGATTAGGAAGTGAATGACATGTCTGACAGGAACTGCGAAAGGCGATCTCTCCATCGGTTCGCCCTTCATTTGATTGTGCCGCACGATTGCCCTGGCAGGCAACCAATGCAATAGCCGATGCCAGCCCTACAATCGGCAAAAGTATTAATTTACATTTCATCAAAGATTTTCGGTCCGCTTGGATAACTACATATTATAAATGAAAGCCCATAAGGAACCGTACACGGGCGTCATCGCTCTCATCGGTCAAACCGCCGGCATAGCCGACTGTGTAGTAGGCGCTTCCTGTGGCCAATGAAAGTGTCGGGCCGAAATATGACGAGGTCTCACCATCGGCCAATTTCACAAATTCACGCCGTGATGTTGACTCAATGCCCAATGAGAAGCGGTACGAAAGCTCGTATGATAATCCAACATCGAGTCCGACTTCGTGAACCGGTTCACCCGGCGCAAAGAAAAATTCATAGACCGGATTTATGGAGAGGTTGATCTTTTGGAAGTCACGAGCAAGAATAAGTTTGGCTTCAAGTTTGTTCTGTTTGGTCAGGTCTATTTTTCGGTTGTATTCAAGATAGAGCAGGGGATCAAAAAAGAATCGTCCGGGCGCAGCAAGTTTATATCGTGTGCGAAGCTGGAAGGCGTCCCATTTCAATGACTGGCCTTCCCCTTGGACAAATATCTGGTAGACCGAAAAATCCCAGCGGTCGGTAATGCCTTGCTCAAGCTCAACTCTATACTCCCAGCTTTTTGTCTCGCCAATTTTTGTGGTCTGATAGAACTCAAGTTCTGTCGCATCAGCGGGCATGGTTAAAAACTGATAAGTCCAGACGTATTTACGACGGTCGGCGCGGGCCTCGGGTGTGAACATTGCGACTCCAAAGAGCGCTATGAGAGCTATGGCAATTCGGCGATTCAACAAAACTTCCTCCTGATAAGTACATTTCATTTGCACAGTCTAAATGAAATTCGTTTTCATTTGACTGGTATGTCGCGTGAACTTAGTAGGCGCAAGAAATCAAGTCAAGCCTAATCTTTACATTATTATAAGGTTTTAATCAGGTGGACTATTCTACCTATTTTGTGCACACCTATTCTGGCGCGAATTGTCGTTTGAACTATTTTTGTGCGGGAGTCATTTGTGTGTTTTGTCGAAGATGCGTGTGAGGGCATTGAGTTTTGGACAAAGAAAAACCCAGATAGATGGTCAATCTACCTGGGTGGACGATATTAGGTAATCCACAGAAAGAGTAACACTTTCCGATTGCACTTCAATAATAACACAATAGAAAAATCTGTCAAGAAGAAAATTGAAGTTTTTTAAGAAAAAGTTTGGTTGTGGGAGGCCAAGGCTTAGACGGATGGGTTCGTGTAGGGATAACCTTCTATGTGGCTTTGATTTAGGACAGACAACATAAGGGGGTTGTGGAATAGAACAACTGGGGAATAGCTACAAGACTTCGTGGGGGACGTCCCGGTCGCGCACCAGAGTTGACTGTCAGGTCATCCGCCTGCAGCGGACTTCGGAAGCCTTAGCACCTATATCCTTGCTCACGCAACGATATAGCCAAGACCTGACGTAAGGGGGAAATGTGGTGCAGGCCAGAGACGGCCTGCAGAAGATGCAGTAGAGTTCCAGCGCACAAATACATCTGAGTAAATGCAAATAAGAACGCCGGGCCATTGCGGGCCCGGCGTCTTGTAACAAAACAAAAGGAAACTGAAAGACAAAACAAGGAAACAAAAATACAGAATGACAAAAGCGAGAATTTGTTAACCGAAAGAATTCATCAATCGAACGCAATTGTTAACGTGTCAAGATTTCTCAACAAAGTGTCAAAATCTCTTAACTACAGCCCGAAGTCGCTCCGCAGGCATCGCATTTTAAACATGTCCCGTTGCGAACCATCGTGAATGATCCGCACTCGCCGCACATGTCCCCTTCGTAGCCCCTCAGGCGCGCAAGTCGGATTTCCGATTGACGGCGGCGGAGGGTATCACCGGCACTTCCAGACGGTGACGACGCAACATACTCGAGCACCGCTTCCGGTTCTGAATCTGATTCAACTGTTGTCGTGTGCGCCATCTTCGCCGCATGTCCATTCCCTCCATTAGAATTTGTGTGAGTTGATTTTCCGTTTCCGCCATTTGCAAAGGGACGGAGACGGTTGGTGTGGATATCATTATCACCCCGGCTGGCTTTGGTCAATTGTCCGGTAATTGACGGAGTCGCCGGTACTTCTTCTTCAAATTCAATACCCTCTTCGGCAGGAGTGCCGATTGTGTCATGGCGGAGATCGTCATCGACCACATGCGCCAAATCGTTCCGGCCAAGGTAGGTGATGGCCAGCTCGCGGAAGATATAGTCGATAATCGAGGTCGACATCTTGATCGATTTGTTTCCTTCGACCATCCCGTTCGGCTCAAAGCGGCTGAACAAAAAGGCTTCGACAAATTCTTCGAGCGGCACACCATGCTGCAGTCCAAGCGAAACGGCAATCGCAAATGAGTTCATGAGCGAGCGGAAGGCGGCACCTTCGCGGTGCATATCCAGAAAAATTTCACCGAGTGTGCCGTCAGAGTATTCACCGGTGCGGAGATAGAGTTTGTGTCCACCGATGACTGATTTCTGGGTGTATCCGCCGCGCCGGTTGGGCAGTTTTCTCCGTTTAGCGAGGTAGCGGTAGATAATCCGCTCGGCCATCTTCTCCGAGACGGTGGCGACGGAGAGAGAGTCGGAAATGTCATCGCCGTCGTCACTGAGCAAAGATGAATTGAGTGGCTGGCTGAGTTTGCTTCCGTCGCGATAGAGCGCGACCGCTTTGTTCATGGTTTCCCACGAGAGGCGGTAGGCCTTTTTGACGTCGTCCATTGTGGCTTCAGCCGGCATATTGATAGTCTTGGAGATTGCGCCAGAGATAAAGGGCTGGGCCGCAGCCATCATGCGGATGTGCGATTCATACGAAATAAAGCGCGTTCCTTTTTTGCCGCATTTGTTGGCGCAGTCAAAGATCGAATAGTGGCTCTCTTTGAGATGAGGCGCGCCTTCGACTGTCATCGTGCCGCAGCAGTACTCGTTTGCGGCATCGATCTGATCGCGGGTGAAACCAATTTCCCTAAGCAGATTGAAATCCCAACGATCCATTGTGTCGGCATCAAATCCGAGAATCTCGGTCAGAAATTCTTCCCCAAGCGAGTACTTGTTAAAGGCGAAACTGATATCGAAAACATTAGGCAATGCGCTTTCGATTTTTTCAATTTCTACTGAGGTGAATCCTTTGGCTTGGAGGGATTCATGGTTGACATACGGAGCTCCTTTGAGGGTTCTATGTCCGGTCGCATAGGCGATAATCTGATCGACCTCGCTTTGGTTGTAGCCAAGTTTGGCAAGGGTGCGCGGGACGGAATTGTTGATGATTTTGAAGTATCCGCCGCCAGCAAGTTTTTTAAACTTCACCAGAGCAAAATCAGGCTCGATTCCAGTCGTGTCGCAATCCATGAGCAACCCGATAGTTCCGGTTGGCGCAATGACGGTCGTTTGGGCGTTACGGAAACCGTGCATGGTGCCAGACTGAAGGGCATGATCCCAGACCATGCGGGCGGTTTTAAGGATATCCTCAGGAATATATTCCGGATTTATGCCGGTCGGTTTTATGGTAAGACCTTCGTATTCAGTCTTGTCGGCATTCAGCGCGGCCCGGCGGTGATTGCGGATGACTTTGAGCATCGATTCGCGGTTGCGGTAGTAGCCGGGGAATGCGCCATGCTCTTTGGCCATTTCCGCCGATGTTACATACGACTCGCCGGTCAAAATCGACGTCAGGGCCCCGCACCAGGCATAGCCGCGTGGGGAATCATAGGGGATGCCCATATTCATGAGCAGTGTGCCAAGATTTGCATAGCCGAGTCCCAATGTTCGGAACTCATAGCTTTTTTGGGCGATGGCTTTGGAAGGGAAAGCGGCCATGAGGACGGAGATCTCGAGAACCACTGTCCAGACTTTGACGGCGTGTAAATATCCGGCGATGTCAAAGTTACCTTTTTCACCGAGAAGCTTGACAAGATTTATCGAAGCAAGGTTACAGGCGGTGTCGTCGAGGAACATGTATTCCGAGCAGGGATTGGAGGCGTTTATCCGTCCGTCTTCGGGGCAGGTATGCCATTCATTGATTGTAGTATCAAACTGCACACCCGGGTCGGCGCAGGCCCAAGCCGCATAGCAGATTTTTCCCCATAGCTCCTGAGCTGGAATGCTTTGGATAGTCGTGCCGTTGGTGCGGCTTTTGAGATGCCAATCTTCACCGGCGTAGAGTCTTTCAAAGAACTCATTGGGAATTCGGACAGAATTATTGGAGTTCTGTCCCGAGACGGTGAGATAAGCCTCGCTGTCCCAATTGGTATCAAGCTGGACAAACTCGACATCATGGATGCCCTGTGTGGCGAGGTCGAGAACTTTCTTGATATAGTTTTCCGGCACAGCGAATCGTCGCGCCATTTTGAGCGCGTCTTTGAGCTGTTTGTTCTTGTTTGGGTCGATTTCGAAAACGGAATCGCCGTTATGGCCGGAAATGCGAGCGGCATTGAAAATTTCTTTGAGCCGCTCACCGATTATCTTTGAACCGGCAACCAATGCGGCCACTTTTTGTTCTTCGATGACTTTCCAGTTGATAAAATTCAGCACATCGGGGTGATCCAAATCAAGGCAGACCATTTTTGCGGCGCGGCGAGTTGTGCCGCCTGATTTGATAGCGCCTGCGGCTCGGTCGCCAATTTTGAGGAATGACATCAGTCCCGACGACTGTCCTCCGCCAGAGAGAGATTCGCCGGCTCCGCGGATACTCGAGAAATTGGTCCCGGTTCCGCTGCCATATTTGAAGAGCCGGGCTTCGCGCACCCAGAGGTCCATGATTCCGCCGGGGTTGACCAGATCATCGACCACTGATTGAATGAAGCAGGCATGGGGTTGGGGATGCTCATAGGCATTTTTGGCTTCGGTCATTGTATGTGAGGTTGGGTCCACATAAAAATGCCCCTGCGCAACACCAGTTATGCCATAGGCATAGTGCAGACCGGTGTTGAACCATTGCGGTGAGTTGGGCGCGGCCACTTGGTCGGCAAGCATGTAGCACAGCTCATCGTAGAAATTCTGCGCATCGGCTTTGGAATCGAAATAATTGTGCTTTTCACCCCATTGCGACCAGCATCCGGCAAGACGGTGGAAGACCTGACGGGCGTCGGTTTCACCGCCGGTTATCTGTTTGCCTTCGGAATCGATTTGCGGTCTGCCCGACTCGTCGATCTGCGGCACTCCGGCTTTGCGGAAATACTTATGAGCGAGGATATCGACAGCTACCTGGGTCCAGTGCTCGGGAACATCGATATTTTCGAGCTTGAAAACAGTCGAACCATCGGGGTTTTTTATCTCTGATGTACGTTTGCCGAATGGCACATGGCTGTATGGCGATTCGCCTTGTTTGGTAAAGTACCGATCAATTTTCACATTCTACCTCCTGTACTCACTTTCCTCGCCTTGGGAAAGGAGGAATTCACGTCCTATGTATTGATAAGAAGATTCATTGAAATCTTCTCAGAAACTCGTTGCTTCCGCCATTCCGAAATCGCTATCCTGCCTGAGTCAGGATGAATATTCGAAGACGGCGGTTTTTCAGGAAGGTCGCTCAGAATAGCGTGTTCATCCGAACTAATTCGATAACACAGTAAAGGCATTCCCTTCTGACGAACACAATATCTAGTGGTCAACTGGTTGGAAACCACAAAAATTAGTGTTTTGCATCGAAATTTCGTATGCTATTGATTATCATCGAGGTAAACTTAAGAGATAAAAACGGGGGTAATTAATGTGTTCGGACAACCGAACACTTATGAAAAGCTAATATTTGTAACTCATTAAGTTCTAATAGTTTACACATTAAACTTTCCCATCCACACAATTCGTTGAAATTGTTTATGGAATATCAACATGTTAAAATGATGTGAGGCTTTAGGTTGAAGAGATGCGTTTAAGTTGTACACAAGGATGTGGATGAAATATTAACGAAAGTGAGCATAAAGTCGGGGATATCTGGCAAGGAGGGTGGTTCTGTCTGTCACCTTGACGGCCAAAGAGCGGAGGGTTGTTACATTGAAACAGCAAAGTTAGTTAAAAAATTCACAAACTAACTCTGGCGCAGTGATGTTTTATATTTATATATTGGCCTCACAGAAAAGAGGATACTGTGCGATCACATATAAGTGATTATCTATCGTTAACAAAGCCGACTATAATGTTGCTGGTGCTATTTACCGGCGCGTCGGCATTGGTTATCGAAGGGAGTTTCCTCACCCAGCCTCTCAATTTTCTTCTTGTCTTAGTTGGTTTGTTTCTGACAGGCGGATCGGCCAATGCGCTAAATCAGTATTTTGAGAGGGAGATTGATGCCAAGATGTCTCGTACAAGCGCACGACGGTCACTTCCGCTCAAAAAAATCTCGCCTACACAGGCTCTCGTGTTTTCCATTTCAATCGGCGTGATTGGAGTGGCGCTTTTCGCATTCTTCTTCAATTGGCTGGTAGCCGGATTGGCTCTTGCGACGATTTTATTTTATTCTCTCTTCTACACGTTATGGCTTAAGCCGAACACGGCGCAGAATATAGTAATCGGCGGTGCGGCCGGGGCGATGGCTCCGGTAGGGGCATGGGCCGCGGCGACGGGATCAATGGCGGCCTTTCCTTGGATAATGTTCGCCATTGTTTTTTTCTGGACGCCTCCGCATTTTTGGGCGCTCGCGCTCTTTTGTAAAGACGACTACGTAAAAGCTAATCTTCCCATGATGCCAGTGGTCAAAGGAGATGCCTCGACACTCAATCAGATGCTCGTTTACGCTTTTATAGTCTCGGCGGTATCGCTCGTGCTTGTTCCACTTGGAGCAGGATGGCTCTATGGAATTGCGGCGACGGTACTTGGCGTGATGTTTATCGCCCGATGTTTCAAGGCACGGCGCGAGATGAGTGAGTCGAGTGCGCGGTCGCTTTTTGGTTATTCGATTGTTTATTTGTTTGCGTTGTTTTTGGCGATGGTGGCGGATAGTTTGGTGAGGGTGTTTCTGTAATATGGTGGGGGGAAGGTTGGTGCACGTGGATGTATACCAACCACGGATAAGACGTCAGGACCCAAAGGGTCACTGACCTACGAATATCTGAGAAGGTTTTAGGGGTTGACACTATTTTTTAGCCTCTATATATTCTCGCCTTGAAATGGCGAATACCGTGAGAGAAAAACAGGAATAGATCAAGAAATTGATCAGGAATATATAAAGAGCTGGTTAGAGAATTTTTCTACGCACGTACTTGTGAAACTTTTAACAAAGAGCGTTTTCGCTGGCACAGATTTTTCCAAAATCGTTTAATAATTTGCCGCTTGTCACTGTGCTCGCGCTTGGCTTTTTATTAACCGGGGCGGTCGGCGGAATATGGTATTATGGCTCACCGAAATATACCGATGTCGGCTATCGTCCGGAACAGCCCGTTCCGTACAGTCATAAACTCCATGTCGGAGATTTGGGAATGGATTGCCGTTATTGCCACACAACAGTCGAGCGTTCGGCCAAGGCGAATATCCCGCCGACAGCGACATGCATGAACTGCCACACTTTGGTTCGTCCCACAAGCGAAGCGCTTGCGCCAATTCGAGCCAGTTTTGCAGAGAATAAGCCGATGGAATGGATTCGTGTCCATGACCTTCCCGATTTTGCTTATTTTAGCCATAGCTCGCATATCCGGGTTGGAGTTGGCTGTGAGTCATGTCATGGGAATGTTGCTCAAATGGAAATTGTCCAGCAGACTGAACCGCTCAGTATGGGGTGGTGCCTTGACTGCCACCGCAATCCCGATCAACATTTGCGTCCAATGAGCGAAATTACAACTATGGGCTGGGTTCCTCCGGATAATCAGGCAGAGTTTGCCGCACGAGTTAAAGCTGAAAAAAATATCAACCCGCCCGAGGACTGCTCGGCTTGTCACCGCTGAGTTACATAACAGAAGACCTATGAATGACGATTTGAAACCACAGAGCAAAGATTACTGGCGAAGTCTCGATGAGCTTGCCGATACTCCGCAGTTCCGGGAGTTTTTACATCGCGAGTTTCCAAAAGGGACGGGCGAAGAGTTAGCCGACAAGAACAATTGGTCGCGCCGTAATTTCCTGACGCTCATGGGGGCGTCGCTTGCGATGGCGGGGCTTGCAAGTTGCAGGCGCCCAATCGAGAAGATCGTGCCGCATGTTGTTCTTCCTGAAGTTTACGAGCCTGGAACGCCTATACATTATGCGACCTCGATGCCGTTCGGACTTGATTCGTATGGCTTGCTGGTAAAGAGCAATGACGGTCGTCCGACTAAAATCGAAGGGAACCCTGAACATCCTTCGACTATAGGGAGAGCAGATATCTGGATTCAGGCCGCGATTCTTGGATTGTATGATCCCGACCGTGCAAAAAATATTACGCATTCGGGGAAAGAAGTGGCATGGGATGATTTTGTGGCCGATTGGTCGACACAATTCACCAAGTTCAGCGCAAATCGAGGCCAAGGTCTTGCTGTAATGAGTGAGCAGTTTTCTTCGCCGACTCTTGCGCGGCTCAAAGAAGAATTCATGGAGGCGTTTCCATCGGCGCAGTTTGTCAGCTACGAGCCGGTCAATGATGAGACAATCTATGACGGCATTGAAGCTGTTGCCGGAGCGCGTTTACAGCCACTGCACAGTTTACACCTGGCTAAAGTTATTCTGTCAATCGATTCGGATTTTGTATTTAGCGAAACTGGACATATTGTCGATGCGATGGGCTTCGCCGATGGCCGCCGGGTTCATTCGCAGCAGGACGAAATGAACCGCCTGTATGCTGTTGAGTCGGCCTATACGTTGACTGGCTCGAAAGCCGATCACCGTCTTGCGCTGAAACCATCGCAGGTTGGCGGATTTGTGCTGGCATTGGCGCGGGAGTTGTCGAGTCAGGGTTTGTCAATAGGGCGGTTTGATGCGCCATCGGCCAATACGGCCGACACGGGAATCGACCAAAAATTTGTCAATGTATTGGCCAAAGATCTACTCGCATCCAAAGGTCAAAATGTTATTCTGGCCGGACGGCGTCAGCCTGCTGAAGTTCACTCGCTGGTATTTGCGCTCAATGAGGCGCTTGGAAATGTTGGACAGACTGTCACTTATATAGCACCGCTGGACAGATCTGAGTCATCGACTACCGGTCTTGAAAAATTAGTGGCTGATATGAAATCGGGAGCTGTGGAGACCTTAGTTGTCCTCGGTGGAAATCCGGTTTACACTGTGCCGGTTGAGTTTGGGTTTGCCGATGCGCTCAAAGGTGTGGCGAATAAAATTCAACTGAGCAGTCATCATGATGAAACAAGCGCGTTGGTTGATTGGCATCTTCATCAGTCTCATTTTCTTGAAAGCTGGGGGGATGGCCGTTCGCTCGATGGGACGGTGAGCGTAATTCAGCCGCTTATCGATCCGCTCTATGCGAGTGTGAGCGATGTGGAACTGCTTGCGCTTGTCGCTTCCGGAAAAATTGTCAAAGGGTACGATGCTGTGCGCGAGACATGGAACAGTTTTATCACTTCTGACTTTGAAAACCAGTGGAGAAAGATTCTCCATGATGGATTTGTTCCTAAAAGCGCTATTGGAATCATTACTCCAAAGACAAATGCTTCATCGCTTGCCGCGTCGGCCCGAAGTTTGGCATCGGTTGAGACTGGCCGTGAACTGGAACTTGTATTGCTACCAAGCAATTTGTATGATGGCCGTTATGCCAACAATGGCTGGTTGCAGGAACTTCCCGAACCGATCAATAAGTTTACCTGGGATAATTTTGCTCAATTTAGTTTCCGCACCGCGCAAAGGCTGGGTGTGGCGACAGGCGACCTGGTGAAGCTTGAGATAGCGGGACGCTCGATTAACATTCCGGCCTGGATTACGCCGGGACAGGCCAATGACACAATTGTTATCGCTCTTGGGTATGGCAGAAAAAATGTCGGGTCGGTCGCAAATGATGTCGGTTCCAATGCCTATCTTCTTACGAGCGCAAAGAACTCAGGCGTCGCGAGCGTGACAAAGATTCCGGGTACTCATTTTATAGCGCAGACGCAGGAACATGGCACGATGGGCGGCTTTGAGCTTGGAGATCCACTTCAGGAAAAGCAGAAGCGCCCAATTCTCCGTGAGAACACGCTCAGCAAATTCAGAGAAAACGGCCTGCTGTTTCCACTGCATCCTGAGATTCCAACTCAGCAGTCAATATATACAGAACCTGCATATACCTCCGACCTTCAATGGGGTATGACGATTGATCTCAATGCCTGTGTTGGATGTGGGGCATGTGTGGTTGCCTGCCAGAGCGAGAATAATATTCCAGTTGTTGGCAAAGAGCAAGTTTCCAAAGGGCGCGAGATGCATTGGATACGGGTCGATCGGTATTATTCCGGCGATCTCGACACACCCGAAATCGCGCTTCAACCGGTTACCTGTCAGCATTGCGAGAATGCGCCATGCGAGCCGGTCTGTCCGGTAGGCGCGACAGTGCACGACGACCAGGGCCTCAATGTCATGATCTACAATCGCTGTGTGGGAACGCGTTATTGTTCAAATAATTGTCCGTATAAAGTTCGTCGTTTTAACTTCTTCAATTACGCGCTTGAGATTCCTGAGACCGTTCAGATGCAGAAGAATCCCGATGTGACGGTTCGTTCGCGAGGTGTGATGGAGAAGTGTACCTTCTGTATTCAGCGAATCGAAGTCACGCGCCTCAAGGCGAAACTTGAGACGCGCAATGTTGGCGGCGATGAAGTCCACACCGCTTGCCAGCAGGCATGCCCGACCGATGCCATAGTTTTTGGCAATATCAAAGACCCCAACAGCAATGTAGCCCGATTGAAAAAGAGTCCCAGAAATTATCAGCTTCTTGAAGAATTGAACACCAAGCCGAGACTGACTTATTTGGGTTTACTGCGAAATCCTCATCCTGAATTAGAAATGTCGACCGAGAGTTAAGAGAATATAGCTAGACTATGAAATCTGTCAGCGAACATCATTCGAGCGAAAACACGGGCAGGGCTTTGCCGCTTATCACTGGTAATCAGACGTTTAATTCTGTTACCGAAGCGGTGTCTCGTATCGCCGAGCGCAAAACGACCATGCTCTGGCTGTTGACCTTTGGTGTGACTGGTTCGCTGGTTTTGATTCTGCTCGGTTCAATTGGTTATCTTGTCTACGAAGGAACAGGAATCTGGGGAATCAATATTCCTGTAGGGTGGGGCTGGGCGATTGTCAACTTTGTGTTCTGGGTTGGTATCGGCCACGCGGGAACACTCATCTCGGCCATTCTTTTTCTCTTCCGTCAAAAGTGGCGAACTTCGATTAATAGATTTGCCGAAGCCATGACGCTCTTTGCCGTTATCTGCGCCTTGATATTTCCCACAATTCACGTGGGACGCGTATGGCTGCTCTACTGGGTTTTCCCGCTTCCGAACTCGATGAACCTTTGGCCGAATTTCAAAAGCCCTCTGCTGTGGGACTTTTTTGCGGTGAGCATTTACTTTACCTGTTCATTGATTTTTTGGTATGTCGGGCTGATTCCAGATTTGGCGACGTTACGTGACCGCGCCCAAACCCGCATCCGCAAAGTTGTTCTGGGAGTTCTCTCGCTCGGGTGGCGTGGAGGAAATCGTCAGTGGAAAAATTACGAGTTGGCCTATCTTGTCTTGGCCGGTGTCTCGACCCCGCTTGTGCTTTCGGTTCACTCAATCGTTTCGACCGACTTTGCGATAAGTATAGTTCCGGGGTGGCATACAACAATATTCCCGCCGTACTTTGTCGCAGGCGCAATTTTCTCGGGCTTTGCGATGGTCTTGACCCTTGGTATTATCGTTCGCAAGATTTTCCATCTCGAGGATTTTATTACCATCAAGCATTTGGAAAATATGAATATGATCATGCTTCTCACTGGCATGATGGTCGGATATGCCTACGGCTGTGAGTTCTTTATTTCATGGTACAGCGGCAATCCGTACGAAGCCTTTACTTTTGTTAACCGAGCTTTTGGGCCTTATGCCTGGGCGTACTGGACCATGGTAACCTGCAATGTTCTGGTTCCACAGGTGTTCTGGATTAAGAAATGGCGTACGTCGATTGCCGTTATGTTTGTCGCCTCGCTGCTTATTAATGTGGGAATGTGGTTTGAGCGCTTTGTTATTGTCATGTCCCTTGCCCGCGATTATCTGCCATCATCATGGGACTATTATTCGCCGACTATTTGGGATGTATTGACATTTATTGGATCATTTGGTCTTTTCCTGACATTATTTCTGCTTTTCGTGCGCTTTGCGCCAATCATTGCCATGTCCGAAGTTAAAGGCGTGCTGCCTCAGGCCGACCCGCATCATAGGGAGCCGCAGACTCAGCTGGAGCGGACGCACTGATGGAACGTGTAACAAAAACAGCGCCGCACCGTGTGTATGGAATACTCGCGGAATTTTCAAGCCCCGGAGACTTGTTGCATGCCGCTGAGAAGATGCGGGATGCGGGCTTCAGTCGCTTTGACTGCCATTCGCCATTCCCGATACACGGTATGGATCATGCCATGGGACTGAAGCGCTCGATTGTCGGCTATGTCGCCGGAGTGAGCGCATTTATCGGCGGCGGGTTAATTCTTCTGCTTCAGTGGTGGGCCAGTTCGATCGATTACCCGATTATCATTGGCGGTAAGCCGTTTTTCTCCTATCCGGCGTATGTGCCAGTGACGTTCGGTGTGACAATTCTTTTTGCCGCGCTTGGCGCAGTCATCGCGATGCTTGTTGCCAACCGACTGCCGCAGCCGTTTCATGGTCTTTTCTATTCAGACAGATTTGCTAAATTCAGCAACGATGGATTTTTTGTTTCTGTTGAGTCAGAAGATCCAAAATTTGACGAGCATAAAACAAAATCTTTTCTTGAATCAATTGGCGGCAGACATGCCGAGATTGTGAGCGGCGAATGAGACATCGCGTTGGTTTGCGCTTGGCAATTTTCGCCGCGGGTCTTGTGGCTGCTGGATGTGTGCGTGATCTGCCGTCGAATTTGCCGCCTATCCACATCAATCCAAATATGGATGATCAGCCGAAATACGAAGCGCAGGAGAAAAGCGCATTCTTTGCCGATGGCTCAACGATGCGGCCGCCGGTCTTTGGCACTGTTGCCCGCGGGCAGCTCAATGATAATATTGGATATATGACCGGAATTGATGCCAAGGGTGACACGCTCAGGAACTCGCCGGTTCCGCTAACTGCAGAACTTCTCGCCCGAGGCGAAGAGCGCTATAAGATTTATTGCACACCGTGCCATGGCTTAACCGGCGGGGCGGACAACATTAAGGGTTTAGTAATTCAACGCGGAATGCTTCCGCCTCCATCGTATCATGAGCAGAGGCTACTGGACGCTGGCGATGGATATATTTTTTGGGTGATGACTAATGGCAAAGGGAACATGCGGCCGTATCGCTTTCAAGTCCCTGTAGCCGACAGGTGGGCGATTGTTGCCTACCTGAGAACATTGCAATTAAGTCAGAATGCGACAGCCGCCGATGTGCCTGCAGACCAACGCGGATCAGGTAATTGAGGTAGGTGAAAGACAATAACATGAGTGTAAACATCAGACAGTTTCAGATCGCCGAAAGAGGGAATTTCGGAACCATCGCCCTCGGAGTTGCAGTGGTTGGCGTAATCGGATGTATCGCCGGATATGTAATGGATCATGACCGTTTCTTTCACGCCTATCTGACCGGGTTTGCCTATTGGGTATCGCTCTGTCTTGGCGCGCTGTTTTTTACAATGCTCCAGCATTTGACCGGCGCCCATTGGAGTGTGGTGGTGCGGCGCATTTCAGAAACGCTTATGGCTTGTCTGCCAGTCATGTTCCTCCTAAGTATTCCGATGTTCCTCGGCATTCATTCGCTGTATCATTGGAGCCACGAGGATGCTGTCGCCACTGATGCACTGCTAAAGTGGAAGAGTCCATTTCTTAATTCTCCGTTTTTTATCGCCCGTACGATTGTCTATTTCCTTATCTGGTCGACGCTGTCATATTTTCTCCACAAGACTTCGCTCGAGCAGGACAGGGGATTCAAGGAAGATCAATTGATCAGACTCCGGCGGTTGAGCGCGGGCGGAATGGTTCTGTTTGCGGTTACTATAACCGTTGCTGCTTTTGATTGGCTGATGTCACTCAACCCGCACTGGTACTCGACTATATATGGAGTCTACTTTTTCTCAGGCTCTTTCCTCGGGAGTCTCGCTCTGATAACTGCAATAGCCTTGCGGCTCAGGTCACGTAATATTTTGAAGGACACGATTACAGTCGAGCATTACCATGATCTGGGCAAGTTGCTCTTTGCGTTCACGGTCTTTTGGACGTACATCGGATTCTCACAGTTTTTTATCATTTGGTATGGCAACATTCCCGAGGAGACAATCTGGTATATCAGTCGATGGAACAATGGCTGGAAGGGCGTTTCGCTTGTGATAATCTTCGGCCATTTTGTGTTTCCATTCCTGGTCATGCTCTTCCGCGCAGTAAAGCGAAGTTACATAATGCTCACGGTCATGACGACCTGGTATTTGATTATGCACTGGGTGGATCTGTACTGGCTGGTCTATCCGAACCATTACGACAGTGGGCCGGTCTTTTCCTGGATAGAGATCATGCCAATGTTGGCTATTGGCGGAATTGTGCTCTGGTTTTTCTGGACAAAATATTCTCGGAACGCCCTCGTGCCGGTGAATGATCCCAAACTTGAGCAATCGTTACATTTTGTGAATCATTAGAAATGGCGAAGAATTAGATATGTCTGAACCTTTACATATGGAACATCCTTCGGGATACGAGAAGCGCGATGTCAACATCAAGATTATCTTCGTTCTTACCTTTATTGGCGTCGCGCTTATTGGCGTGTTTGTCTTTACCTTGGACAGTTATTTTATCTGGTATAAGGAAAAGCAAATACATGAGATGTATCTCGTTCCGACTGATCCGA
Source organism: Candidatus Zixiibacteriota bacterium (assembly GCA_034439475.1). Classification (NCBI taxonomy): domain Bacteria; kingdom Pseudomonadati; phylum Candidatus Zixiibacteriota; species Candidatus Zixiibacteriota bacterium. The sequence goes on along the minus strand of JAWXAN010000051.1, from coordinate 21,538 downwards.
GATTAAAAGAGACACGAAGCAAAGAAAGTCAGATTCTCCACGAGTATAAAATGGTTGATACGACCAACAAGACATACCGTATTCCGATTGAGCGCGCGAAGGAGTTGATGCTTGAAAGAAAAGCCGCGCCGGCTCCCCCAGACGGGGGGACATCCAAATGACAATGTGTTATCGGTTCTGGTTTACGCGCGAACTATCGTCTGGAACTCATGTTGAGGTTAATGGACGAAGGAGACTAAAGTTATGAAATCACACGGTCAATATATTCGAATTGTTTGCACTCTGTTGCTCACAGTAGCGCTGTCTGGGTTATTAAGCGGCGCGTCTGTTTTTGCTCAAGTTATAACGGATCAGAATCCGCAACTGCAAAAGATCGATATTATCGAACATCTCGGTGACACAATACCTCTTGATTTGACATTTACTGACGACCTCGGACAAGTTGTCCGACTCGGAGATTATTTCCACAAAGGGAAGCCGATCATACTGACATTGGGTTATTACCGCTGTCCGATGTTGTGTAATCTTGTGATGAATGGTCTGAACAAAGGCGTCAAACAACTCGAATGGACTCCCGGCGACCAATTTCAGATGGTGACAATCAGCATCAATCCGGAGGAGACGCCGGAACTCGCACTGGCTAAAAAACAAACGTATATTGTTGAGTTCGGCAAACCGGGCTTGGAGCAAGGCTGGTCGTTTCTTGTCGGTAAGGAGTCACAATCGCAAACAATCGCTGATGCCATCGGTTTCAAGTATTTTTTTGATGAATCGCGAGACGAATACGCTCATGCCGCCGCCGCATTTGTCCTGACCGAAGACGGCCGGATTTCCCGATATCTGTACGGGATAGATTTTAAAGAGCGGGATCTGAAACTTGCGCTCATCGAAGCCTCCGAAGGAAAGATCGGGAGTACTTTCGACCGGCTGATATTGTACTGTTTCCACTATGATCCCGATGCTCAGTCGTATGTTCTCTTCGCCGGAAACCTGATGAAAATTGCCGGCTTGTTGACTGTGATGATTGTCGGGACATTCCTTGCCATATTTTGGATCCGTGAACGTCGAAAGATTCAACAGCAGGCAAATACGGGTATCCCGATTCCCGAGGGATCGACGATAACTTCCAAGGACCGCACTATTTATGGATAGTACTGCCACATTCTGGCTTCCTCCTCAGCATTCGACCATTTCGACTGAGATCGATCCGCTTTTCGATTTTCTTCTCTATGCCAGTATCGTGATGTTTTTTATCGTGGTTGGCTTAATGACGTATTTCACGATAAAGTACCGACGGCAGGGGAAAGACCAACTTACATCGGGTGTCGACCACAATCTGGGGTTAGAAATAGCCTGGACTGCAATTCCGACAGTTCTTGTTCTCATCGTTTTCTTCTGGGGTTTCAGCGGTTTTGTGAAGCTTCATATCACACCTGCGAACGCAATCGAGATAAAAACCACAGGCGCGAAATGGTTCTGGACATTCGCCTACGCTGAAGGCGCCTCGAGCGTCAACCAACTTGTCGTTCCGGTAAACCGTCCGGTTCGTCTGCTCCTGTCATCAAGCGATGTTCTTCACAGCTTCTATGTTCCCAATTTTCGTATAAAGATGGATGTCCTGCCGAATCGTTATACCACGGCCTGGTTTGAAGCGACAGCAATCGGGGAGTTCGACCTTTTCTGCACCGAGTATTGCGGGAAGGGACATTCGGAGATGATTGGCAAAGTGCGGGTAATGAATGACTCGGCCTACGCGGCCTGGCTTGAGAAGGCAAACAACGAAGGAATGGATCTTCCTCCGGCAGTATATGGAAAGCAATTGTACACAAGCAAAGCCTGCGTTACTTGTCATAGTCTGGATGGAAGTGTAATTCAAGGTCCGAGCTTTGTCGGTTATTACGGCACCGAGATACAATTGGCAAACGGAACGACAGTACTTATGGATGAAAATTATATACGCGAATCGATCCTTAATCCACAGGCAAAAGTCCATGCCGGATTCCAGCCGGTGATGCCGACCTTTCAGGGTGTACTCCGTGACCGTCAGATCGATGCGCTTATTGCATTCATTAAATCTCTAAATGAGTCGGGGTCATAAATGAGTCTTGTGCAACCAAATTATTTGAGTGAACCGCAAGGGCTGAAATCATGGCTGTTGACTCTTGATCACAAGCGTATCGGCGTAATGTATTTCACTGCCGTCATGTTCTTCTTTTTTGTCGCAGGCGCGCTCGCGATTATTCTCAGAACCGAACTGCTCAATCCGGGACGCGATCTCATGGATGCCCAGACATATAATCAGCTCTTCACGCTCCATGGCGGAATAATGATTTTTCTCTTCATTATTCCCTCAATTCCGGCGGCCATCGGCAATTTTGTTCTGCCGATGATGTTAGGGGCAAAAGATGTTGCCTTTCCCAGGCTTAATCTGGGAAGCTGGTACATTTATGTCTTTGGCGCGCTTTTCTGCCTCTATTCGATAGTGGCCGGAGCCGTTGACACAGGTTGGACATTTTACACGCCGTACAGCACGACGACAGATACTGCGGTGCTATCCATGACACTCGGCGTCTTTATTCTCGGTTTCTCTTCGATTTTGACCGGATTGAACTTTATTGTCACAATACACAAGCTCAGGGCTCCGGGGATGACATGGTTCAAAATGCCGCTTATGGTCTGGGGGCTGTATGCCACCGCTCTCATACAGGTTATGGCTACACCTGTCCTTGCCATTACGCTTCTGCTTCTGATACTCGAGCGTTCTTTCGGCATCGGTATCTTTGACCCGGCTCTTGGCGGCGACCCGGTTCTGTACCAGCACTTCTTCTGGTTTTATTCACATCCGGCGGTCTACATTATGATTTTGCCCGGGATGGCTATCATCAGCGAGCTCATCGCGACCTTTTCGCATAAACGGATTTTCGGCTACAGGGCTATCGGTTATTCCTCGCTCGGGATTGCCTTTACAAGTTTTCTTGTTTGGGCGCATCACATGTTTACCAGCGGCCAGTCTGAATTCGCCGCGATGATATTTTCGTTTCTTACTTTCTTCGTCGGTATCCCGTCTGGCATAAAAGTTTTCAACTGGGTGGTAACCATGTACAAGGGATCCATTGATTTAAAAACACCTATGCTCTATGCCTTGTCATTTTTGTTCCTCTTTACTATCGGCGGACTCACCGGGATTTTCCTCGGAGCTCTGTCTGTCGATGTCCACCTGCATGACACCTATTTTATTGTCGCGCACTTTCATTATGTTATGATGGGCGGAACAGTGATGGCGCTTTTAGGCGGCATACACTACTGGTGGCCCAAGATGTTCGGCAAGATGTACAATGAAGTCTGGGGAAGAATCGCCTGTATAATTATTTTTATCGGCTTCAACATGACCTTTTTCACGCAGTTTATACTCGGCTCACAGGGAATGCCGCGCCGTTATTATACGTATGTCGATCAGTACCAGCCGCTCCATGCTTTTTCATCTGTCGGCTCATACGTGCTTGGACTCGGATTTCTCATCATGGTCATCTATCTTATTTATTCTCTATTTAAAGGCGCGCCCGCTCCGAGCAATCCATGGGGTTCCTTGACAATGGAATGGGAAACGACTTCACCGCCTCATCCTCATAACTTTGAGCATGAGCCGGTTGTCAAACACGGCCCGTATGACTATGATACGGTGCTGATCGACCGCGAGGCCGAGCAGACAAATTTTCGGGTAAGAAGGTAAAGCTCCCAGATGGCAATAGAGACAGCTGAAGATCACCACAAAACAAAGCACGCCAGCCACGTTCAGCACCATTTTGCCAATTCCGAACAGCAGGCGGATTCGGCCAAACTCGGCATGTGGGTCTTTTTGCTTACTGAAGTTCTTATGTTCGGCGGGCTGTTTTGCGCGTACGCAATCTTTCGGGCATGGAAACCTGAGATGTTCTCGGAAGCTCACAAACAGTTGGATGTTGTTCTGGGAGCAACCAACACCGTGGTGCTGATTGTCTCATCGGTTACAATGGCCCTTGCCATTCGCTATATGCAGCTGGGCAAGAAGCGGATCACGCTCATTAATCTCTGGCTGACATTGGGCTTGGCCGGGACATTTTTGGTTATCAAGTACTTTGAATACGCCCACAAATTTCATCTCGGTCAATTGCCGGGGAAATTTTACACCTTCCAGGGAATCGAAGGTACCAATCCCCATATCTTTTTCTCGATTTATTTTGCGATGACGGGACTGCATGGAATTCACGTCATTGCCGGAATGGTCATGATTAGCTGGCTGATATACAAGACCTCGCGCAATACATTTTCGAGCCAGTATTATACGCCGATTGAAATGACCGGACTGTTTTGGCATTTGGTCGACTTGGTCTGGATTTTCCTTTTCCCGTTATTGTATTTGATAGCCTAACAATTGTGAGAGCGAATATATTATGAGCGATACATCGTCAAAAGGCCACCATCACATCCTTCCGATGAAAATCTATCTCGGCGTGGGAGGGGCATTGTTGTTTCTCACCTTAGTCACGGTGTGGGTAGCGCAATTTAATTTCGGAACGCTCAATCTCATTGTGGCAATGGTGATAGCCGCAATAAAGGCCTCGCTGGTTGTTCTCTTTTTCATGCATTTGCTCTATGACAACAAAATATATCTGACTGTCTTTCTTCTGGCGCTTGCGACATTGGCGACTTTTATCGCGTTCACAATGGCCGATACCATGCGGCGCGGCGAACTCGACAAAGTCTCGGCGAGGCCAATAAACCCTAAAGCCGATATGTATAATATTCAGCAGGCCCCGCCTGCCGCTCATGGCTCGGGCGGAAATTCTGCCAGTACAAAAAAAGAAGTCGGAATTGGGGGCAATCCAACCGACAGCATGGCATCGGCGGTAACCAACCAAGGAAAACAGCCGGTTCCGACAGACTCAAGCGACTCAGGCGGTCACCGCTGAGAAGCGCGTTCTCCATGACATACAATACGTTTGATTTAATTTTCTTTCACTCCCGCCATTGCTGGCTTTAATTCATCTCCGCCTTACTTAAGGGTGGGTGTAGACATGTCCTCGTTCCGTAAACTTGCCCTGACCGCCACCGCATCGACCTACTTTCTTGTCTTTGTCGGTGGATTGGTGCGTGTCTCTGGCGCAGGAATGGGCTGTCCCGACTGGCCAAAATGTTTTGGCCGATGGATTCCGCCCCTTTCTCTTTCACAGATTCCGCCCGATATTGATCCGACCAGTTTTAATATGACGTTGGCATGGATTGAATATGTCAACCGGCTCGTTGGCATGTCGGTCGGCATAATCATCGCCGCATTGGCCATTATGGCGCTGGTTAAATACCGATCGTATCCAAAACTGCTCTATCCGAGTATCGGGGCCGCGCTCCTGGTTGCATACCAAGGCTGGCAGGGAAGCCAGGTGGTCGCATCGGATTTACAGCCGATTGTAGTCACCCTCCATCTGTTGATTGCCTTGCTTATTGTCAGCCTGCTCATGTTCGTCTCGCAACACGCTTATTGTATAGACAAGGGCCTTCAGCTTTCAAACGATCCACAATCAAAACGAATGCGCATGTGGATAGGCTTGCTTTGGTTAGGCGCTATAGCGCAGATAGTCCTCGGTACACAGGTTCGGGCAGAAGTCGAGATCGCCGCGGCTGAATTTCCACTTCTGTCATCGCTGGCTTGGCTGTCCAAGGTTGGGGCAACCTACGGTCTTCATCTCGTCACCGGCATAATCCTGATCGTTGGGACTATTGCCGTCTCGTTTGGTTTGTTATTTCAGGGAGAAAAGCAATCGACACCGCTTGGTATCGCGGCCTTTTCATTGTCAGGGATAGCGTTCTTGCAGATGTTTCTCGGCCTCGGACTAATAACATTCGGCCTGTCTCCCATAACGCAACTCTTTCATCTCTGGCTGGCCTCGCTTTTGATTGGCCTCATCCTTGTCGCGTTCACCTTGGTCTCGTACCGCGAGGAATCGACGAATGCGCCTGGAAGGATAAGTATGCGGATTTTTGTCGCGATAGCGTCGCTGATTCTGTTGCTGGCTGTGGGGTCGTATGCCATAGTCGCACAGGCTGAACGCTCGAGAGCCGCACTGCCTATTATCACAACTGCTCCGCAGTTTCATTTTGATAGCGCGCGTGTGGGGGAAATTGACAACTCTGTTTTCGACGGAAAAGTCACAGTTGTCGATTTTGTCTTTACTCACTGCAAAGGCGCCTGCCCGGCTATGGCGATAGAGATGGCTTCGTTATATAATCGTTACGCGCACTCGGACAAAGTTCAGTTCCTATCATTTACTGTCGATCCCGAAAACGACACACCGGACGTCTTGCAGGCGTATGCTGAGGGACTTGGCGTAAATGATATGCGCTGGCTGTTTCTGAGGCATGAGTCGCCGGATACAATAAAACAATTATGCGAGTCCGGTTATCTGGTAAGCGGCGATTTGCCGGGGATGCACAGTACGAAATTTATTCTTGTTGATCCAGATGGCCGAATACGCGGATACTACGAACATAGCGATCGCGCCAAAATGGACATACTTCGCACTCATATAGAAGCGCTGGCCAAAGAAATTGATGATTGAACAAGATATGCGTGATGGAGGGAATGAATAATGTCAGTTGAACAATTGCCGACGGTCAATGCGATGTTGAACTTTATTGCAACGATATTCCTCGTATTGGGATTTATCAGAATCAGGCGCGGCGATATTGCGACGCATAAAAAGTTCATGGTCTCGGCGCTTATCTCATCGGTTTTATTTCTGACATGCTATCTCTATTATCATTACCATGTTGGTTCAGTTCCGTATCCACACTACGACTGGACGCGCCCGCTGTATTTCTTGATCCTTATTCCGCATATTATCCTCGCGGCTATCATGACTCCGTTCATTATCGCGATTGTCTGGTTTGCCTTGAGGGGCAGTTTTGTCAAACATAAACGGCTCGCGCGATGGGTCTGGCCGGTCTGGATGTATGTATCTGTGACCGGTGTGATTGTTTATCTGATGTTGTATCGGTTGTGAAGGGGAAGCTTTGTGCAGGCCAGAGACGATCTGCACGAAGATCCAAAGTAGAATTATGCTGTACAAATGGCTTCGTACGGGGTGTCCTGCGCCAAATTCAGCGAACAGTCTATTCTCACACCGGGCAAGTGTATGACCGGTTACATAGTTGACAAATCTATCAAGGGATATCCTTAACACTTTTGTGGTTTTGTCATCTTTCTGTCAGTTCCTGTACCCCCCCACAAAAAAACCGCCGCTACAAGTGTAACGGCGGAACAAACAAACACACAAACACAAAGGGAAAACAGAATCTATTTTCTCACACGCAAATAATCTATTTTGTCACTGGCGAATAATGTTTGGCCTGATATTTCTCATACAGTTCTTTATGGCGATTACTCAAATCCACGAGACGGCCTTCGATATACATGTTGGTAACTTTTTGACCAAGCATATCCATAACATCCCCATCGGAAACAAAGAGTGTGGCGTTCTTGCCGACATCAAGCGAGCCTTGCGTTTTATCGATGCCAAGGATTTCGGCGGTGGAGAGAGTCAGAGCGCGGAGCGCGTCTTCTTTGCTCAGGCCAAAGGCCGCAGCTTGGCCGCCCTGGAATGCCAGATTACGAACATCCCAGCTTCCGGAATGGCCTAAACAGAATTGAATACCGGCCTCTTTCAGCATTTTGGGAAGTTTGAACCGCTGGTCGTAATCATCGTCGGTTCGCATTGGGAGCGATGTTGTTGTGCCGAGAATCACAGGTATGCTATGCTTTTTTAACAGGTCGATCGCCTTCCATGCCTCGGCTCCGCTTACTAAGACCATACGGATTTTTTGTTCTTCAGCAAATGCAATGGCTTCGCTGATCTGGCGATAATCATCAGCCAGAATATAGACCGGAAGTTCGCCGCTTATGAATGGCATCATAGCTTCCCAGCGCTGGTCGCGGCCGATGTTCTGCATCGCTTTTCGGGCCAGAGCATAGGCTCGCGCATTTTCGAATGTCTGGCGAAGCTTCACACGGGCTTCGGCCATATTTTTCTTCTGCTCTTCCGGCGTCTGGGTAACCCACCAGCCGGTTGAGACAGCAACCGACGGCCATGACATATAGAGGCCGTCGAGCAGTTTCACTGCCGCGTCCTCTTTGGTCCAGCCATCGAGGTTCATAATACAAGAACGACCGTTTATGAGAGAATTGGCGGGCGCAACCTGCACTGTGGTAACGCCATTTGACCGAATAGTCGGCAGTAATTCAGAATCGGGATTGTAGGCAATATGCGAGCAGACTTCGGGAGTAATGTTGCCGACCTCGGACTGGTCATTGGTCGCGCGAACGGCGCCGATTTCGATAAGGCCGACTGTTGTATTGGGGGCGATAAGTCCGGGATAGACGCGTTTGCCAGCGACATCGATGACTTCGGTGTTCTCAGCCGGTACAATGTCCTTTTCGATGCGAGTGATTTTACCATTCTCAAAGAGGAGGTCAGTCTGCATGAGAACACTGCCGGAGACAGTGTAAATATCTCCGCCTTTGAGCAGAATCGGGTGATCCTGTTTGGCTCCGGGAACGAGATTGTTGGCATACGAAACAGTGGTTGTCAAAGCGAGAGCGAGCGCCCAGCCAAGAACTGTTCTACTTGTTATTGTTGAGCGCATCCCAGACGTCTCCTCTATCTTCGCATTCATAAGCTTTTTCATCTTTAACCTGACTGTAGCTTGCGGCGCCTCCTCCAGAAGGAGATTTGCCGTTGAGGGCTTTTTGAATCAGGGCATTTTTTTCTTTTCTATTGGATTCGCGCATTTGGGCATCTTTCTCAATCGAGAAATAGCAGGCGCCTTCAATCCAGGTCTGCTCGGCATGGGCATACATTGAGAGTGGATTATCATTCCATATCACAAAGTCAGCGTCCTTGCCGGCTTTGAGGCTTCCGACGCGATCGTTAATTTTGAGCATGATTGCCGGATTGAGCGTTGCAAATTTGATGGCCTCGGCTTCGGGAATGCCGCAATACATCACTGATTTGGCGGCTTCCTGGTTGAGCCGGCGTCCCATTTCAGGGGAATCGGAATTGATGCAAGTCAGCACTCCCCGCTCATGCATGAGACAGGTGTTGTAAGGAATGGCATCGTAAACCTCGAATTTGTAGGCCCACCAGTCTGAGAAAGAGGAAGCGGATGCGCCGTGGGCAGCCATTTCATCGGCGACTTTATAGCCTTCGAGGATATGAGTGAAGGTTGTGATTTTAAATCCAAAATCCTCGGCGAGTCGCATGAGCATCAAGATTTCGGTCTGGACATAGGAGTGGCAGTGGACAAACATGCGGGAGCTGAGGATGTCTACAAGGGCATCGAGCTGGATATCCCGACGGGGCGGAATGGTGGTTTCTTTGGCCCCTTTGCCAAGGGTGTTGTATGCCCGCCAAGCGGCTTCGTATTCAAGCGCTGCCTGAAAACCGTCTTTCATTATCGTTTCGACACCCATACGGGTCTGGGGATAACGAATAGTGTTGTCGTCGCCCCAGTTGGATTGTTTGACATTTTCTCCGAGTGCGAATTTTATCGAGGGGGGCGCGGCGGCAAATTTCATTTTCTCCGGCGACTGCCCCCATTTGAGCTTTATTACCTGGGCCTGACCGCCAATTGGATTGGCTGAACCATGAAGCAGTTGGACTGCTGTCACTCCGCCGGCAAGCGCGCGGTAGGTGTTAATGTCATCTGAGTTGACAACGTCGCCAATGCGGACTTCGGCAGTGACAGCATGCGAGCCTTCGTTCACCCCTTTAGAAATGGCGATATGCGAATGCTCGTCGATAATCCCCGCTGTCAGATGTTTTCCGGCGGCGTCGATAACCCGGGCGCCGGATGCGGCAGTCAGGTTTTTGCCGATCTTGCTGATTTTACCATTGATGACAAGCATATCGGTATTTTCAAGAGTGCCTTGGTCGTCGCAGGTCCAGATAGTGGCATTTTTGATTAGGACATTTTCCGATGTCGGGATAGTGGGATACCCGAAGGCCATATCAGGGAAGGTTTGCATTGAGACGAGGGTGGTATCTTTTTTCTCATCCTCTTTCTTGGAGGTATCAGCTTCGGCCACAAACGGCCCGGTCTGGGCTATGGTCATATTGAGGGTACGGCCATCGGCAAGTGAGGCCGTGCCGACATAATGGTTGTTCACCGAAAGAAGTGTGAATCGGGTTGTTCCGGGCATTGCAAGGCTGTCGGTCGGGGCGGAGAAATAAATCCGGTCATAGGCCATCGAAAGGTCTTCAAGCTTCGCCTTTTTATCGCCCTCTTTGAGTTCGCCCTTGGGATCGCTCATTTTCCCTTTGAGATTGAGTGAAAGCGTTCGGTTGTCAAATGAGAGCGAATATTGGCCGCGGAAATCTTTTTGATGGATCGAGACATTTTCTTTCTCGTTGTTGCCGCGAATCCAGACCGAATAGATTTTCGCGCTGTCGGAGAATATGTCATAGTCCGAGATAAAGAAATTGGCGAGTTTCCCTTTTTCCAGAGTCCCGATCTCGCTTGAGACGCCGCACAGTTGCGCCGGAATCGTGGTCAGCGCAGCCAAGGCCGCGGCGGGGGACAGACCGCTCTCGATAGTCTGTCGGACATTTTTGAGGAAGTCTGATTTGTCTTTGAGCTTCAATGTTGTGAAGGCAAACGGCACTTTGTTTTTCTCAAGCACCGATGCGTTGTAGGGCGCGCGCTCCCAGTGGCGAAGGTCGCCGAGGTTGACATCGAGCGCATCCTCAAAACTTTTCACTTCAGGTTTTTTCGGGAAAACAACCGGCAGAATCACCGGGGCGCCGACCGCCGCAATCTCGGCGATACGGGCATATTCCAGGTTGCTGCCTATATAGACAAATGGGACACTGAATTCTTTGGACAGAATGGCTGCGCGAAGCAGGGTCAGTTCGTCTTCGACCTCAAAAAATATCGGCCCTTTGTTTTCGGCGATAGCGGCGATGGCACTGTTGAATTCGGGCAGTTTCTGGCCGCTGTTTTTGGCATAGGCCGTGTGGGCTTTGGCGTACCAGTCGGCATCAATGAAGCTCTGGCGGATAAGCGCGATACTTCCCATGAGGGAGCTTGGATATTGCTGGTTGGATGTTCCCTTGTTAAATGAGCCAAAATGGGCCGCATGGGCTTTGATGACGGCCTCGTTGGAAAGACCCTGCGACAGGTCAGTTACAAAAGAACGCCCGCGGAAGATGCCGTCCATTTTGGACGACTGCACAACCGTGATGCCCTGTTCGAGAAATTTATCGGCGGCTTCTTTTTCGGGTTTGAAATCATCGACCCAGTTGCGCTCGGCATGTATAGCATCGTTCCAGGCATTGGCGCCGACACGGGTGCCTTCATATTTGGGCGCCTGACTTTTGGTGTCCTCGTTGAGTTTGCCGACATCTTTCAGGCCATACTCACCATACGGCTCAATAAAGCCGGGGTAGATTCGCTTCCCTTTGAGGTCGTACTCGAAGGCTCCTGCCGGTACGGGAATGTTTGTCCCGACAGCAACAACCCGTCCGTCCTTGATTATCATCGTTCCATTCTCGATAGTCTGGGTGGGCGAGATAATAATGGTGGCGTGGGTGAACGCTTTGCTTTCGGAGTTTTTCGACCGTATTCCCTGCGGGGGAGTGGTCTGGGCTGTGGCGCCGCCGGCGATAAGCAGTGCAATGATGATGGATGGTGTTTTCATATAGAATACGATAGAAGATTGCCCGAAAAAAGGCAAGAGGAATGTGGGGAGGGGGGAGTTCGAAACTACTCCTTCAATCTATTATTGTGCAATCCGCGGGACACAATTCAGCAGATTTGGACTGTAGGTCAAAACTTCTGAAAACATAAGACTATTCACTGGCCAGGGTCTATTTCGTGACCATTTGCTCACAGGGTATGAAGCGCTTAGTCGGGTGAAGTCCCCGAAAAGTCATTCTTTTGAATAATACCGGATAAGTCGTTGCGCGGTAGTTGTGTGAGCAGTACTTTATCTCAATCTGATGGTTTGACATTATCTCTGAAAGAAAGAAGCGAATCTCTCGACGAGACTACCAATCGGAATCGCAAAACAAAGTTTGTCGGTTCCTCGAGCGATAATCCCCACGATGGCATATTTATTCCCTAATTCATAAAATACTGCAGAACCGCTACTTCCCCCGATAACCGGAATATCAAAAACTTGAAAACCTTGGTTGGTACCACTGTACCGACCCCATCTAAATTCTGGATACATCGCGCTTTGTTGGTTTATTCCTTTTGAGGGATATCCGATCGCAGTGTAAATAGAGGTGCTGTCTAAAAGGACATTTACTATTTCAGATTTATTCACTGTGTTGGCGTTTATCCAGAAGACGCTATCTGGTATAGTCGGATCCAATATGAATCCGTTCCCTTCCGTGCAATCAACAATCACAATATCCATTTGTTTGTCTTCCGATAGATAAACTTGTGAAGACTGATCCACTTTGAGACGGAGGCATACTTTCCTTGGTCCAGAGATTACTTCGTTTGTACCGCTGTGGCTGTTGAGGAATACCCACAACGAATCACTTAGCTTTCCTTTGCTATTAAATGTCATGTGAGCGTTGGTAACTAGAAAACACCCTTTAATCGAATCTCTCAGCATCACTGCTGTACCCTGTAAAGTTTTTTCTGGGTTAAACTGTACGATCCGATAGACTGAACTCGGAAGCGCATTAGGCATTTGCGGTTGAGCATTTAGTCCGCAGCTAAAAAGGATCGCCCCAAACCAATAGATGACAAAGCTCTGGTGGAAGATTGCTCTCATATTGCTTATCATTTAATTAATATCCTCCGCTTCTCTAAAGAAGTTAATGGTAGCACCCCGAAAAAATTTAGGGCAAAATTTGCTTGAGCATAGTAAAATCGGGTGCTCTTGTTTCACAGAAGTATATCACCGTCTCTCGAACTTGCAATCACATTTTAACGGTTTTGAACAAAACAGCACTAAATTTGTAGCTCAGCTCTATAAAATTTCCCGCTTGGCATTTCAATTCTAATGATAGGCGAAATCACCTCCCCTCTACCCCAACTCCGCCAATCCCTTAAACTGATTTAGTGAGTTTGGATTTGATAATGCTTCTCTGTTGAGGACAGAATCGCCATGGATAATCTTTGTCACAGCCACTTCCACTTTTTTCCCATTGAGCGTGCGCGGGATTTCATTCACCTGCAAAATCAAAACAGGCAGATGGCGGGGTGTCGCTTTTTGGCGGATGGTCGTTCTGATTTTTTCTTTGAGCGAATCCGTCAGTGTTTCACCAGATTGCAAGACGACAAAAAGGACGATACGAATGTCATCGAGCCATTTCTGCCCCACCACAATCGAATCGGCGATTTCGGGCATACTTTCCACAGGGTTGTAAATCTCCGCCGTGCCGATTCGCACTCCGCCCGGATTCAAAGTTGCATCGGAACGACCATAGACAATCACTCCGCCGCGCTCAGTGATTTTGATATAATCCCCGTGCCGCCAGATACCGGGGTAATGCTCGAAATAGGCCTCGTGATATTTTTCGCCGTCGGGGTCGTTCCAAAATGAAACCGGCATCGATGGAAAGGCCGCGGCGCAAACCAACTCGCCGACTTGGTTGACGACACTATGTCCGTTGTCATCATACGTCTCGACTTTCATCCCCAGCCCCCGGCATTGAATTTCTTCGGAGTAGACGGGCAGAGTCGGGTTGCCGAGCATGAAGCAGGAGATAATATCTGTCCCGCCTGAGATGGATGAGAGGCAGACATCTTTTTTGACACAGTCGTAGACGTAGTTGAAATTATCCGCCGAAAGGGGTGAGCCGGTCGAGAGGATAGTTTTGAGCGAAGAGAGGTCATAGGTCGTCCCGGGGAGCAATTTGGCCTGTTGGCAGAAGGAAAGATATTTGGGACTTGTTCCGAAAATCGTTATGCCTTCTTCTTCGACCGCCGACCAAAGGATGCCCGAATCAGGATGAACTGGCGAGCCGTCATAGAGAAAGATTGTCGCGCCGATCTGAAGTCCGCTCACCAGCCAGTTCCACATCATCCAGCCGCACGTCGTATAGTAGAAAAGAATATCTTCGCGCTTGAGGTCGGTATGCAATTTATGTTCTTTCCAGTGCTGAAGCAGGGTGCCGCCCGCGCCATGGACGATGCATTTTGGCACACCGGTTGTGCCTGAGGAATACATGATGTAGACCGGATGATCGAATGGAAGCTGTGCGAATTCGATCTCGTGCGCGTTGTTTGCAAGAAGTTCATTCCAAAGCATGGACTTGCATTTGGGCAGGCGAGGAAATTGGTCGAGGTATGGAATGAGAATAACTTTCTCGATTGAAGAGATGCTTTCAGCTATGGTTTCAATTCGTTCTATTGTGCTATGCGACCTTCCTTGGTAACGATAACCATCGGTGGCAAACAGAACTTTTGGTTGTATCTGTCCGAACCGGTCGTGAATACCCTGTGCGCCAAAATCCGGCGAACATAATGACCAGAGCGCGCCGATTGATGTGGCCGCAAGCATTGCGATTACGGTTTCGGGGATGTTCGGCAGGAATCCTGCGACACGGTCGCCCGGTCTGAGACCGAGTTCGCGCAAACCATGAGCGCAGCATGCAACCTGAGCAAAGAGATCGGCGTAGCTGATTTTCTGCTGAGGCCGGCATTCGTTCCATGCGATGATCGCCGTCTTTGAATCGCAAAAGCGCAACAGATTTTCTGCAAAATTGAGTTTTGCGCCGGAGAACCATTTTGCGCCGGGCATTATTCGTTTGTCAAGAATTTGTGTGTATGGCGCGGAGTGAATGATTGCTGCCTCATGCCAGACCAATTCCCAAAACTGCTCGATTTCAGCCGTCGACCAGTTATAGAGATCGGTATACGATGGAAACTGTCTGCCTGCAGCTTGCTCGGCTTTGCGGGTGAACGCGGTGGTATTCGCTTGGGCGATACGTGCGGTCGATGGTGTCCAGAGTGGGGTGGGCGCAGACATGGAATATCAGTTAAAATATTATTTGAGCGTATGTGAATACAAAAGCGTTTTCCATGCGAAGTCATGGTTGTCAAAATCGAGCGCGCGTTTGGCTGTCAGAACCAACAATCGTCGTCTTTCGCATGCCTCTATTTTATCAATAGAGAGCGAGACCGAAAGCATATTGTGATATTCGCCGAGTCGTTCATAGCGGTGGAACGATTCAAGCGTTGCAGAAGTTGACACAGTAACCGTCTTAATGAAGGCTGTTATTTCATCTGATGATGGTATCCGTTCGATATTGCCGAGTTGGCCGAGATTATTGGCGGTTAAGACTTGGGACTTGCGGATAAACTCAGGGATATGGTCATAGCCAACCCCGCATGTTGTTATCGGTTTTTTGACCACAAATACGGCATCTCCGCTCGCGCGGCAGTAAAAGTCTCTCCCCATTCGGGCGACCAAGTCGATTCTATTGGGATTAATAATGCCATCGACAAAAATATCTTCTGCGATATGAAATTTGACCACTTCGCAGATTGCGAGATTTCCTGAGGCATGTTTTCCGCCAAGTTCTATCATCTGAACCAGTTTGCACTCCATCTGAAAGGGAGATTCGGATACTCGGGGCGGAGCGACGAGGTCGGATGGAATCGGAGTCAGGCCGCTTTTCTCAAATTCATTGATCCCTTCGGCAAACTCAGTCGATGCAAGACTCACCTGCTGGATCATGGCATAAGTCACAGCCTGAATCACACATTCTTTTGTCACTTTCAGGTTTTCGTAGGTGTGCTTGGTCGTATTATCCCGAAGCCGTCTTGAGGGGGAAAAAGCAACAGTGGGCGGATTGCTGCCAAAGGCATTGAAAAATGAAAAGGGAGAAAGATTGACTTTGTCGTCGATTGAAATTGTCGAAACCAGAGCGACCGGGCGCGGGCCGATGCCTCCGAGGAGGTAGTCAAAAACTTCTTTGACGGGAACATTTTTTGGTTCGATATGGCGCATGGTCTATCTTAACCATGGCGGGTTATACTTTGCAAGGAGATTCTGGGGGGGAACCGTGCGCAGGAGGATGCCCGACACTCTTATCCTCCGAAAGTAGGGCGGGCCCGTCCGCGAACCCGCCAATTATATGACCGTCAAGTCACACCGCCCTTGGAAGGGCGGCACGGGCAGACGGAAAGGTTACAAAGGCTGTCCTCTCACATCTGTGCTGTCAGGGCGACCCCGCCTGACAGTTTATTTATAGTGTCGGGCGAGGGCGCCCGACACCACGTTTTGTATTTTTCGTGCGGGACGTCTCTGTTGCGCGCGAAATATAAAGAAAATATGAGATTGCCGTTACACCCACCTTCACCCCTTTCTCCTCCCCCGTTTCCCCTTGCATTTTGGGCTGTCTGGCTCTATTTTATCCTTCCGCTGTATATTAATGAGCAGGGGACGAAAATCGGTTGGACTGAAACTTTTGGTGTACAACCATATAGAAGATAATGAGGTAGATATGGCAGATGTAATTGGTATTCGCGGATATGATTATGTAGAGTTCTATGTCGGCTCGGCAAAGGCGACCAGCTATTGGTTTGCCAAAGCGCTTGGACTGGATATCGTCGGCTATCTCGGGCCGGAAACCGGAGTCCGGGACCGTCATTCATTTTATTTGAAGAAAAACGACCTCCAAATCGTTATCACATCGGCACTTCAGCCCGGAACGTTTGATGTCTTTGGCTGGGTGAACAAGCATGGTGATGGTGTGAAACGCTGGTCGGTCGAAGTTGACGATGTCGGCGCGGCATTCCGATACGCCACCAGCCATGGTGCCGTTATGGTGACCCGCCCTTACAAAATGGAAGACCACAATGGGTATGTCGAAGAAGCGGCTGTGCGGCTCTACGACGACACCGAGTTGTGCTATATAAATCGCGACAACTACAAAGGGATATTCAAACCCCGCTACTGCAAGCCGATGCAGAATATCCAATTGACGCATGTCGAAACCGGCATCCAAGGGATAGACCACATAGTTGGTAATGTGCGTGAAAACGAAATGAATCTCTGGGCGGATTATTTTAATCGCACAATGGGTTTCGAGACCTTTATCGATTTCAAAGCGGGCGACATTGGAACCAAATATTCGGCTTTGCTCTCAAAAGTTGTGCGTACCAAAGACAGCAAAATTCGCAATCCAATCAACGAACCGTTTGAAGGCTTAAAAAAATCGCAGATCGAAGAATATATCGAGCAATACCAAGGTTCAGGCGTACAGCATATCGCGCTTCGCACCAACGACATCGTCCAGACAATCGAAGCCCTTCGCAAAAACGGCATCGAATTTCTCAATATTCCTGATACCTACTATGATATGCTCCGCAAGCGGCCTGATGTTAAGATCGAAGAGTCAATCGATGAGCTTCAGCGTATGGGAATACTGTGCGATATCGAAGGCGGCGGATACCTGCTTCAGCTATTCACCAAGCCTATCTGCGACCGGCCGACATTCTTCTTTGAGTTTATTCAGCGACATGGAGACAGCCAAGGGTTCGGCAAAGGAAATTTCCAGTCGCTTTTTGAATCGATAGAATTAGACCAGAAGCTTCGCGGGAATCTTGAGCGCGAAGCGGTCGATGTTATGCCGCCGTGCTGAACAATTGGTCAACGATTTTGGTTGTAAACGATAGAGACTGGTAATACAGAGGAAATAATACGATGCCGTTCTACCACAAATTAGGCGAGATTCCGAGGGTAAAGCACACGACGTTTTATAAAGAGGACGGCAAATCCCTCTATCGCGAGGAGCTTTTCTCAAGTAAAGGTTTCAGCGGGGTCTATTCAAATAAGTATCATTTTAATTTGCCCACAAGTGTCAAGACAGCGCGTGAGATTCCAATGGGAAACAATATCGACTGGCCCGATGCGCCGGTGCTCTATTTTCATTTCTTTACCGAGCAAAAGCAGACGCCAGGCGATTTTATTCGCGCACGAAATGTCTTTCTGAGAAACGCCCATTGTGTTATTTCGACTGCGCATGTCAACAAAGAGACCGAGGATTTTTTCCGCAACGCCTATGGCACAGAGTATGTCTTTGTGCATTATGGCACAGGCGAATTTTTAAGCGAGTTCGGACGCATCCCGTTCGAGCCAGGGGACCAGTTTATAATCCCAAGAGCCGTAACATACCAATTCAAATTCGATGACTATTCGGCCAATAATAAACTTGTCTTTGTCGAATCAGATACCGCTTTCGAAATCCCGAAGCATTACCACAACGAATACGGCCAGCTTGAGGAACATGCCCCGTACTGCGAACGTGACATAAAAGTACCGCAGTATATGGAACCGCGATCCGATCAAACCGATTTTCGGGTTATCCTGAAGGCAGGAGAGAAATATTTCGAGCATATTGTTCCCCATCACCCCTTTGGTGTGGTCGGCTGGGACGGATTTCTTTATCCTTTCGCGCTTAATATAAAATCATATCATCCGAAGGTTGGACGCATCCACCTGCCGCCGCCAGCGCATCTCTGTTTCAAAACTGGCCATTTTATATTGTGTAACTTTGTGCCCAGACTTTTTGATTTTTATCCGAGCGCTATCCCGGCGCCGTATTTTCATTCCAATATCGACAGCGATGAAGTGCTCTACTACGTCGAAGGGGACTTCATGTCCCGCAAGGGTGTGAAAGAAGGCTCGATTACACTTCATCCGGGCGGCATGCCTCATGGCCCCCAGCCGGGGAAAACCGAGGAATCGATCGGGGCCAGAGAAACAAATGAATATGCCCTGATGATCGACACTTATGCGCCATTGCGTCCGACAATCAACGTCCGCGACACACTTGACAGGGATTATGCGCAGTCCTGGCTGGTGAAAAGCTAAAGAGACGACTCTTTTTTGCCGAAAATAAGGTAAAAAGAGCGAGACAACAAAAAGACTGAACATAGTATGAAATTCAAAATTCCCCAGCACATACAAACGCTTCAGCCATACATTGCCGGCAAACCGATCGATGAATTGAGGCGCGAGAAGAAGCTTGATAGAATTGTCAAACTCGCCTCAAACGAAAATCCATTGGGGTCCTCGCCCAAAGGCCTCGCGGCGGCGATTCGCTCTTTGTCAATCACCTCGCGCTATGTCGACCCGGGCGGCTACTCCCTCATTCAAGCCTTGTCAAAGTTTTATAACAAACCGGCCGATCAGATTATCGCCGGAGCGGGGACAGATTCGCTGATTTCGTATATGGTGAAAGCCCTCACCGAAGAGACCGATGAAATTCTGACGGCTGAGTCCACTTTCATTGGTATCTATGTCAGTACTCGGAAACACAATCGGAATCTGAAAACGATTAAGCTCAAAGACTATGGTTTTGACCTTGAAAAGATAGCCGATTCTATCACACCGAAAACTCGTCTGATTTTTCTAGCCAATGCCAACAATCCGACCGGGACAATTTTCACCAAAACACAATTCGAGCAGTTTATGACTCGTGTGCCATCCGATGTATTTGTCGTCCTCGATGAAGCCTATTTCAATTACTCGTCGCACCTGCCGGATTATCCGAACGGTTTGGAGTACAACTACGACAATTTGATTGTCACTCGCACGATGTCGAAAGATTACGGTTTGGCCGGGCTTCGCATTGGTTTTGCTTTTGCCCATCCAGAAATTATTCATCAGCTCTATAAAGTGAAGCTTCCCTTTGAGCCGTCTCTGCCGGCGCAGTGGGCCGGAGTCGCGGCGCTTGAAGACGCTGAATTTGTAACCAAGACCCTTGAGTTAAATCGGCGCATGTTGCTTCTCATGTCCGACCGCTTCGCCAAACTCGGCATTCGCCAGGTCCCTTCGGCGTCAAATTTTATACTGCTGCTTATGCCTTCTGAAGAATTTGCCTTTGCCTTTAACAATGCCTGTCTTGACCATGGCCTCATCGTGCGCCATGTAAAATCATTCGGTATCCCCAACGGCATTCGTATCAACACCGGCACGGAAGATGAGACCGCATTCGCGCTTGATATTGTCGAAAGCGTCTTTACCAAGCTGTTCAAACTAATGCCCGAGGCAGTTCTCTTCGCAGGCGCAAAAGGATAAGATTGAAGTTCGTTTCTTTTCTCAATTCTGTCGGCGAAGAACGCGCGGGGCTTTTCCTTAATAATCAAGTTATCGACCTTCAAAAAAATGCCGCGACCCTTGGTTTGCAGCTTCCATCGGCTATGGCCGAGATCCTTAAGGGCTGGGAGCGAAATCTGAAGCTTGCCAAAATGGTCGAGAGAGCGGTGTCGGATAAGAAACTTCCAGACTTAAAAAGCTTTAAAGTCGATAAATTGCTCGCGCCAGTTCCCCATCCGATATCATGCCGCGATGGCTACGCTTTTCGGCAGCATGTCGCGACCGCGCGACGCAACCGGAATGTCGAGATGATTCCCGAATTTGACCAGTACCCGATCTTCTATTTCACCAATCACAATAGCATTGTCGGCGAGGGCGAAGTCAGTGTCGAAATCGATCATCTCCAACAGCTTGATTTTGAACTCGAGGCCGCAATCGTCATCGGCAAAGCCGGACGCAATATCGAGTCAAAAGACGCCGACTCCCATATCGCTGGATTTACCATTATGAATGACCTCTCCGCGCGCGTACTTCAAATGGAAGAGATGAAACTCAATCTTGGCCCGGCGAAGGGGAAGGATTTTGCGACCGCGATTGGGCCTTGGATAGTCACACCCGATGAACTTGAACAGTACCGTCTCCCGACTCCGTTTGGCAACACATACGACCTTGAGATGAAAGCTTTCCATAACGGCAAAGAAATATCTCGCGGCAACCTCAAAGATATGAATTGGACATTTGCCGAGATAATTGAACGGGCAAGTTACGGTGTCGATTTGTATCCCGGCGATGTTATCGGTTCAGGCACGGTCGGAACCGGTTGTTATTTAGAATTGAATGGAACATGGGCGCTCGAGGCAAAAGCCACGGGCGCGGCGCACACTCCTGTTTGGCTAAACGACGGCGATTCGATTGACCTTGAGATAACGGGACTTGGCCGGTTGAAGAACACAATAGTCAAAGTCTCGCGTGATTATTCGATACTGGCAAAGAAGAAGGCGCTTCCGACATAGGTCTGACATCCCCCGTACGTCATTGCGAGTTTCGCCTCTGAGTCCGCCCCGCCACAGCGGGCAGGCGTGGCGGATGGCAATCTCATATTTTCCGATTTTCGCAGATCAGCGATCCCCGTGATCCTGACAACTGCCCTCGTCTGTGCTGTCCACCCTCAATTTTGTCACCCCAGCTATCTTTGTCATTCCCGCGAACGCGGGAATCCAGGGTAAATAGACGTGCAGGCCATCTTCGGCCTGCACCACATATTAGAACCCACTATGAGCGGTGGCATACCCGAATGAATAGAAGATGGATTCTCCGCCGTGGCGGACTGGAATGACACTACAATGAGTCGTTGCGAGGAGCGACTTCCGAGGAGTGACCCTCCACGGCGGGCAGGCGCGGCAATGACCAAAGGGAATGGTGCGACCGAAGGGAGTGGTG